>CAKQVV010000014.1 GCA_934277845.1 uncultured Clostridia bacterium | reverse complement strand
TTGCCGACGACGAAAAGAACATACTGGAACTGCTGAAAAACTTTCTTCAGAGCGACGGATACGAAGTAAGCGCGTTTGAAACGGGCGACGCGCTTCTTTCGGCGTTTGAAAACGAGCCGTCCGATCTTGTCATTCTGGACATTATGATGCCGGGGCGCGACGGAACGGAATGCGTAAAGGAATTGAGAAAAGTCTCGTCCGTGCCGATTATTCTTCTCACGGCAAAGGACGGCGAACTCGATTATGTCAACGGGATAATGTCGGGCAGCGACGATTACCTCACCAAACCGTTTCGTCCGACCATGCTCCTGATGAAAGTAAAAGCCCTGTTGAGAAGGAGCGAAATGAGCGGCGGTAAAAAGAACAAAGGCAAAGTTCTGAAATATGCCGATCTGACGTATTCCGAGGACGAGCACTCAGTTGTGGCGGATAAAACCGCCGTTGCGTTGACAAAAACCGAAATGAGCGTGCTGGCTTTTATGATGGACGAGCCGCAAAAAGCCCATTCCCGCGACAGACTTCTGGATGAAATCTGGGGATTCGGCGAAGGTATCGAAACGCGCGCCATAGACGAGACCGTAAGGAGAGCGAGAAAGAAACTTGCCGCAGCAAAAAGCGTCGTTACGATAGAAACCGTGTGGGGATACGGGTACAAACTGAGCGTGACGGAGAAAGACAAATGACAAAAATCAAACTGAAAATAGTTCTGACATGTTTAGGTTCGGTTGCGCTCGTACTATGCGCGCTGCTTGTCGTCGTAAACGTCGCAATCCCCAAAAATCTCGAAACGCAGGCAAAAAAAGCGATTGAACACGAAAGCGGCGAGTACGATCCGCAGGACGAAAAGGCAGGCGCAAACTTTTTGAGTTCGGTCGTGGCGTATCTCGAAATCGGACAGGTAAACGAAGATCTGGTTTATCTCACCGAGACGGAAAAAGCGGTTTTGGGGTTTTGCGCCGGCAACAGCATGGAAAACGGAAAGTTTTACAGAATAAAGGACAAAAACAGGGACATAGTTTTGGCGGCGTATGTTTCGCCCGAGAACGCATCCGAAAAATACGAGTACGTGTTGTATGCGGACATAAATGCGATATTGAACTATGTCCGATGGCTTAACTGGGTGTTTTGCGGCGTTGTGATTGTCGTCGGCGCCGCGATATGCGTTGTCGGGTTGAAACTCGGCAAGACAATCGAATCGGCGCAGGAAATAAGGCAGTCGTTTTTTCAGAACGCTTCGCACGAACTGAAAACGCCGCTTATGACAATTCAGGGCTATGCGGAAGGGATACAGACGGGCGTTTTGCCCGTAAAAGACTCCGCAGGCGTTATTCTCGAGGAAAGCGACAGAATGACGGAACTCATAGAAGAACTGCTTGCGTTGTCGAAGATCGATTCCGCGCAGACAAAACCGAAGTTTCGGGAAACCGACGTAACCGGGATAATCGAAAGCGTCGCAGATTCGTTTTCGCCCGCTTTTGAAAACAGTCAAAAGAAACTGGAAACTGAACTTTGCGAAGAAGCGACGATTCCGTGCGACGAAAGACAAATACGGAAAGCCGTTTCCAACCTGATATTCAACGCCTTCAGATTTTGCAACACGGCGGTAACGGTCGGATGCGCAAACGAAAACGGCAAAGTCGTCATTACCGTTTCCGACGACGGCGACGGCATTGACAAAGCGGACTTGCCTCACATTTTCGAGAGGTTTTATACGGGCAAAAAAGGAAACACGGGAATAGGGCTTGCGCTCGCGAAAGAAATAATAAAAACTCACGGCGGCGACATCAAAGCTTACAACCGCGGCGGTGCGGTTTTTGAAATATCGCTGCCGGAAAGAAAAGGATACAAGCGACAAAAAGAGAAATAAACGGTTGGCGGCATGGGACCGCTGGGAAAAACGGGAGGAGAGCGATGAAAAAAGTTTTTGTTACGATTATCTTGTCGTTGGCGACAGTCATGGCGTTTGTCGCCTGCAATCCGAAAGGGAAAAGGGAAATTGAAAAAATGGATTTTTCGCACGAAAAAGAGAACGTGATTTATCTTGCGGGCGGTTGCTTCTGGGGCACGGAACTGCTGATGCAATCAATGAACGGCGTAATCGACGTAAAGAGCGGTTACGCAAACGGGACCTGCAAGGAGGACGCAAATTATAAAAAAGTCTGCACCGGCGAAACGGGGTTCAGAGAAACCGTGCGCGTCGAATACGATCCAGGAAAGATAAGCCTTGACGCGATACTTCTCGCATACTTTTACGTAATCGATCCGACGGTAAAAAAACGGCAGGGCAACGACATAGGATCGCAGTATCAGACGGGAGTTTATTATACCAACGACAATGCGAAATCGACCGTCGAGCGTATTGCCGGCATCGAAAAGAGCAGAAGGAAAAAGTTCGAGGTGGAAATAGGACCGCTGTACAATTTCTATCTCGCCGAAGAGGATCATCAGGATTATCTTATCAAAAACCCGAAAGGCTATTGTCATATCCCGCGTGCCGAAATAGAATTGTTTTCAAAACTCAGGATCGATCCGGGCGATTATACGAAACCCGCGACCGAGGTTATACGTCGGAAACTGACGGACGAGCAGTATCGCGTAACGCAACAAAACGGCACGGAAAGACCTTTTAAGAACGAGTTCTGGAACAAGTTCGAAAAGGGGATATACGTCGATGTGGTTACGGGCGAGCCGCTGTTTTCTTCTACTGATAAATTCGAGAGCGGTTGCGGCTGGCCGGCGTTTTCAAAACCGATCGAAGCGCCCGCCGTCATCGAAGTCGAGGACAATTCTCACGGAATGAGCAGAACAGAGGTCAGAAGCCGCGCCGGGAACAGTCATCTCGGTCACGTTTTTGAAGGGGATCCCGAATCTCCGAACGGCACGCGCTATTGCATAAACAGCGCCGCTCTGAGGTTTGTCCCATACGAGAAAATGGAACGGGAAGGATACGGGTACTTATTGTATCTGTTCGAATAGCGGCAGCGGCGCCGTTTGACAAAGCCGGTTTTATATGCTATAATACCATAAGAATACGGAATAATAAAGGACGAAATAGCCGCCGTTTGCAAAGGATAATTTTTTCCGCGCACTCGGCGACGGAGGTAACCGGCCATGATAAGTTTTTTTAAGCGCAATCGGAATAAGTTTTATTTCCTTGCGCTTTTTGCTTGCGGCGCAAAATCCAAGTTACTTCGAACCGCATGAGAAAAATTATTGAGGAGGCATATATGAACGAAAGTAAAATCGATCTTTCCGCTTTGTTCAGGATAGAATACGGACTTTATATCCTGACGACAAACGACGGGGAAAAGGATAACGGCTGTATCGTGAACAGCGTTATGCAGGTTACCGGCAATCCGCCGAGAGTCGCCGTTTGCGTAAACAAAAAAAACTATTCGTGCGAAACGATTCTGCGGACTTTGAAAATGAATATTAACTGTCTGACGAAAGACACGCCGTTCGGTGCGGTCAAAAGATTCGGTTTTCAGAGCGGCAGAAATACAGATAAATTTTCCGGCATGTCGCCGTCGCGCAGCAAAAACGGGCTTGCCGTAACGGAGGAGTTCTGCAATGCGTTTATATCTCTTTCCGCGGAGCAGACAATCGACCTCGGCACGCACACTATGTTCGTTTGTTCTGTCGACGAGGCGGCGTCGCTTTCTTCGCGCGATACGCTGACCTATACGGAATACCGAAAAAACATAAAGACGAAGCCGGCGGCAGCAAAGAAAAAAGCGTATGTGTGTAAAATATGCGGTTATATTTACGAAGGGGAAGAATTGCCGCCGGATTATATTTGCCCGTTATGCAAACACGACGCGTCTGCATTTGAACCGATGGAATAAAAACGGGCGCGTTCCGGTACGATATGTCACCCGGGATGCGCCGCCCGCTTGCGGATGTGCACATCGTTTTCGGTCGTGATTACGAGGCTTCTTTTTTATAATATGATTACGGGACAGATTTTCTTATTTTTCGCGTCAATTTCGTTGACCGCAATGAAAAAGTGTGATATAATCGCCTTACACTTTATTACGATAAAGAGAGTGCGCCGAAAAAAATCGGGTTTGAAAGTTTTACGGTTCGTTGCAAAACGCGCAGAAAAACTCGTTGATTCGTAATAAAACACGGTTGCGGATCGAGAAGTCAAGATCCGGAATATTAGTAAGATTACCGAGAAGTAAAAGGAGAAAAATCGTGCCGATTGATAAAGAAGAGAATTTACGGGCGAGCGTGACGGGACTGTTTTGCGGCTACGGCTACAGGCGGTACCGTCCGGCGAGGTTCGAGCCGTATGAGGTTTACCGCAAGAACAAGGATTATATCGACGGCGACACGATAGTCACGTTCACGGACGCGTGCGGAAAGTTGCTCGCGCTTCGTCCCGACGTCACGTTGTCGATCATCAACGATCTTCCCGTCGACGGAAAAACGCGCAAGTATTTTTACGACGAGAGCGTGTTCAGGCGCGATTCGGACGGCGAGTACCGCGACCTGCGACAGATAGGAGCGGAGTACGTCGGCGGCACCGATCTTTATCCCGAGTGCGAAATAGCCGTGCTTGCGGTCAAAACGCTGGGTTTTCTCGGCGGCGACTGCGTGCTTGCAGTGGGCAACATGGACGCGGCGGAAGCGTTTATAAAGCCGCTCGGGCTGTCCGACGACGACCTTGTGAAAACGCTGGTCTACATCAGGCAAAAGGCGTTTCACGAACTGAAAAAACTGCTGAAAGATGCGGGAGCGGACGCAGGTAACGCAGAAAAACTGCTTGCGCTGGCGGCGGTGGAAGGCGAGCCGAAAGCCGCGCTCGATGCGGTCGCGCCGATCGTGAAGGGAAACGCCGAAGCGGAAAAGGCGATCGGCGAACTTAAAGAACTGACCGATGCGCTGATCGGGTGCGGCTATGACGACAAGATCCGTCTGGACTTTTCGCTTATAGACGATTTCCGCTATTATAACGGCGCGGTGTTTCGCGGTTACGCCCGCGGCGCGGCGAAAGCGGTCATCCGCGGCGGCAGGTATGACAACATGCTGCGGCGCATGGGCAAGTCCGGCAAAGCCGTGGGGTTCGCGCTGGACTTCGACGCGGCGAGCGCGCTGAAAACCGAATCGCCCGAGGAAATCGCCGTGATAAACCGCGACGGCATGAGCGTGGCGGAAACGCTGGCGGCGGCTGACAGAGCCGTTTCGGACGGCAAGCGTGCGGAACTCGTCGGCGCGGACAAAGGAGAAACGCTATGATACGGGTTGCATTACCGAAAGGACGAATGGGCGACAAGGTTTATTCGGTTTTTGAAAAGATAGGTTACGGCTCGCGCGATTACGGCGGCGACAACCGCAAACTCGTGTTCGCGTCGGACAACGGCAAGGCGAGTTTTATTCTGGTAAAGCCGTCGGACGTGACGGTGTACGTCGAGCGCGGCGCGGCGGACATAGGCGTCGTGGGCAAGGACGTTCTGATGGAAAAGAATCCCGACGTGTACGAGATACTCGATCTCGGCGTGGGCGCGTGCAAGATCGCCGTCGCGGCAAAGAACGGCTGGCGCGACGATCCGTCGCAGCCGCTGCGCGTGGCGACCAAGTACCCGAACATCGCCAAGAGCCATTACGCCGAAGAGGGCAGGCGCATAGATATAATCAAACTGAACGGCTCGATCGAACTTGCGCCCATACTGGACATGAGCGACGTCATCGTCGACATCGTGGAAACGGGTACGACGCTGCGCGAAAACAACCTCGGCGTTGCGGAAGTTTTCGCGACTTCGAGCGCGCGGCTCATCGCCAACAAGAGCGCGTACAACCTCGGCACCGAGGAAATGCGCGGACTGATCTCAAAGATCGAAGCGGAATTATAGTCCGCTTTACGGAGAAGAAAAATGATTAAGATCTATCGCGCGGGAGAGATTGCCCGCGAGGAAATACTGAAACGCAACAACCTGCCCGATCTGAAAAAAGCCGAAGAAGCGGCGGCGGAAATCATCGCCGAAGTCAGAAAAAACGGCGATCGGGCGGTGAAATTCTACACCGAAAAGTTCGATCACGCTAAACTCGACGACCTGAAAGTGACCGAAGAGGAAATCGAAAAAGCGTACCTCGAAGTCGGCGAATACTTTATCCGGACGCTGCGCGAGGCGGCGGCGAATATCCGCGAGTTCCATTCGCGCCAGAAACGCGACGGTTTTTCCTATACGCGTCCCGACGGCACGCGGCTCGGTCAGCGCGTCATGCCGATTGCGCGTGCGGGCGTGTACGTTCCGGGCGGTACGGCGGCTTATCCTTCGACGGTGCTTATGGACGTTATACCGGCGGTTGTCGCGGGCGTAAAGGAAATCGCGATGGTTACGCCGCCCGGGCGCGACGGCAGGATTAAACCCGAAATACTCGCGGCGGCGAGGATCGCGGGCGTCGGCGAGATTTACAAGGCGGGCGGAGCGCAGGCGATCGCCGCGCTTGCCTACGGTACCGAGAGCATAAAGCGCGTCGACAAGATCGTGGGACCGGGCAACGCGTTCGTCGCGGCGGCGAAAAAAGCCGTGTCCGGCGAAGTGGGTATCGACATGTTCGCAGGCCCCAGCGAGATCCTGATCATCGCCGACGGCAGGGCAAATCCCGATCATCTCGCCGCCGACATGCTGTCTCAGGCAGAACACGACAAAATGGCTTCGGCGGTGCTCGTCACGACTTCTCAGAAGGTCGCCGAACAAACTGCCGAACTTATCGAAAAGAGATTGAGCGAACTTCCGCGCGAAGAAACGGCGCGTGCGTCGATCGAGAACAACGGCAAGATCATCGTCGTGAAAAGTCTGGTCGAAGCAACGGAAATTTCCGACGCGCTCGCACCCGAGCATCTCGAAATCGTCACGTTCGATCCCGAGTCGGTGCTGGACAGCGTGCACAACGCAGGCTCTGTTTTTCTCGGCGATTACTCCCCCGAGCCGGTGGGCGATTACTTCGCAGGCCCCAACCACACGCTGCCCACTTCCGGCACGGCGCGGTTTTCCTCGCCGCTGGGCGTCGACGATTTCGTCAGACGTTCGAGTTTCATTAAATATTCGCGCGAGGCACTGGAAAGAAACGGTGCGAGAATCGCGGACTTTGCCGAAAGGGAAGGATTGTCGGCGCACGCCCGCAGCATTACGGCGCGAACGGAGGGTAATTCATGAAAGACGAATTTTTTTCCGCGAGGTTCTGCGACCTTACGCCGTATGTTCCCGGCGAGCAGCCGAGAGGACTGAGCGGACCGGTTAAACTCAATACCAACGAAAATCCGTATCCGCCGTCGCCGTCGGCTGTCAAGGCGGCGATAAAACGGCTCGATAAACTTAATTTGTATTCCGATCCGTGCGGCGCGGAACTGCGGCTGACGATCGCGACCTATCACGGGCTTTCGCCCGAAAACGTAGTGCTCGGCAACGGCAGCGACGAGTGTCTGTCCCTGCTGTTCGCCGGTTTTACGGACGGCGGCGCGGTTTTCCCGGACGTGACCTACGGGTTTTACAAGGTGCTTGCCGGTTATTACGGTTTAAGCGCGACGGAAGTACCGCTTAAACCCGATTTCACCGTGGATATAAACGATTATGCCGGAAAGACGGGCACGGTGTTTATCGCGAACCCGAACGCGCCCACGGGCATCGCGCTCGGCGCGGACAAGATCGCGGCGCTCGCGGCGGAGAACGAGCAAAGACTTGTGGTCGTGGACGAAGCCTACGTCGATTTCGGCGGTGAGAGCGCGGCAGGACTGGTAAAAACCGCCAAAAACGTTGTAATAGTACGGACTTTTTCAAAATCGCGTTCGCTTGCGGGCGGACGGTTGGGGTACATTCTCGCGCCCGAAAATATCGCGCGCGATCTCGAACGGCTCCGCAATTCGCTCAACCCGTATAATATCAATTCGGTGACGCTCGCGATGGGCAAGGCGGCGGTGCTGGACGACGGGTATTTCCGCCGCAATCTCGCAAAAGTAATCGCCGAGCGCGAAAAGACCGCCGACGGATTGCGAAAACTCGGTTTCAGGGTGCTGAAAAGCGCGACTAATTTTCTGTTCGTTTCGCCGCCGGACGCAGACGGCAAGCGGCTTTACGACGAACTCAGAAAGCGGAATATTCTGGTAAGATATTTCGACGCCGATCGACTTCGCCCGTTTTGCAGGATCAGTATCGGCGACAAAAAAGCCACGAGCAAACTTCTCGCCGCCGTCAAAGCGATTTACGGCGAGGAGTAGCATAGCCGATCGCCAAAACAGACCGATTACACATAAAAATCACGAAAAGGAGTTAATTATGCGTACAGCCACAATAAAACGCAAGACGGCGGAAACGGAAATCGAAGTAAAACTCGATCTCGACGGGAGCGGAAAAGCGGAAATCAAAACCGATTGCGGATTTATGAAACATATGCTGGAACTGTTTGCCCGTCACGGCAGTTTCGATCTTGTCGTAAACGCAGAGGGCGACAGCGAAGTCGACTTTCATCATACGGTAGAGGACGCGGGCATCACGCTCGGCAAGGCGTTTTCGGCGGCTCTTTCCGACAAACGCGGCATCGTGCGTTACGGCTCGGCGGCGATACCCATGGACCTGACGCTTGTGCTGGCGGCGGTCGATCTTTCGGGGCGCACCGCGCTCAATTACGACCTGAGTATTCCCGCGGAAAAGATAGGCGATTTCGACACCGAACTTGCCCGCGAGTTCTGGGCGGGGTTTTCGCGCGAGTGTGCCGGGGCGTACCATTTCGTGCAACTTTCCGGCGACGACAGTCACCACATCATAGAAGCGTCGTTCAAAGGCATGGCGCGCGCGCTCAAAGCCGCCGTGGCGATCGATCCCGATCACGCGGGCGAGATTCCGTCGACGAAGGGCGTACTGTAATGACCGGCGTTATCGATTACGGCGCGGGCAACCTGTTTTCGCTGACGGGCGGTATCGAAGCCGCCGGCGGCGAAGCCAAAGTCACCGCCGACGAAAAGGAACTGGCAAAGTGCGACGAACTGATTTTGCCGGGCGTGGGCGCGTTCCGTCCCGCCATGGAAAAACTTGCGGCAAAGGGACTGGACAGGTTTATCCGCGATTACGTTCGCGGCGGCGGCAGACTGCTGGGCATTTGCCTGGGGATGCAACTGCTGTTCGAGCGCAGTTTCGAGTTCGGCGAAACGCGCGGACTGGGACTGATCGGCGGCGATATTTTGCCGCTTTCGGACAATGAAGCAGTAAAGGCGCAAGGACTCAAGGTCCCACAGATCGGTTGGAACTCGCTGACAATCACAAAGACGCACGCGCTTACGGAAAATATCGGGGACGGAGATTACGTATACTACGTTCATTCGTTCTACGCGCCGGTCGGCGAATACACCGCGGCGAAGTCGGGCTACGGCACGGAAGTAAGCGGCATAGCGGCGGCGGGTTCGGTTGCCGGGTGTCAGTTTCACCCGGAAAAGAGCGGCGAAGTCGGATTGAAAATTCTCGGCTCGTTCGTGACGAAAAGAAAGTAGTTTACCGCGCGTTTGCGATATAAACCCGTCGCGTTTACGATATAAACCCGTCGCGTTTACGATGTGTTGAAAGGAGAAAACATGATAATATTACCCGCGATAGATCTCATAGACGGCAAGGCGGTGCGCCTGACGCAGGGCGATTATGCTATCGTCAGGACGTATTCCGACGATCCCGTCGCCGTTGCGAAAAGTTTTAAGGCTTGCGGTGCCGGGTGGCTGCACGCGGTCGACCTCGACGGCGCGAAAGCCGGCGAACCGAAGAACTTCGCGACCGTGGAAAAGATCGTCGCGGCTACCGGACTGAAAACCGAAATCGGCGGCGGAATAAGGACGGAAAGCGCGATAAAGCGGTATCTGGACGCGGGCGTAAGCCGCGTGATCCTGGGCACGGCGGCGGTGAGAAACCGAACGTTTGCCGAAGAGATGATTGCAAAATACGGCGAGAAAATAGCCGTAAGTCTTGACGCGAAAAACGGCGCGGTAATGCTGGACGGGTGGCTCGCGAAAAGCGGCGAAGCGGACGGCGGCGAGTACCTGCGGCTTGCGGGCGAGTTCGCCGCGGCGGGGCTGAAAACGCTGATTTACACCGATATAAGTCGCGACGGCATGCTGAACGGCATCGACGCGGACGCTTATAAAAAACTGGTCCGGGTTACCGGCGGCAAAACCGATATTATTGCGTCCGGCGGCGTTACTGCAGTTGCCGACGTGGTAAATTTACGCGCGGCGGGAGCAACGGGTGCGATCGTCGGCAAAGCGCTTTACGAAGGAAAAATCACTTTGCCCGAGTGTTTGAAAGCCGCGAAAGGCGGTGAAAAATGCTGACAAAGCGCGTTGTACCGTGTCTTGACGTGCGCGACGGCAAGGTCGTCAAGGGCGTCAATTTCGCGGGCATAAAAGAAGTCGGCGATCCGGTGGAACTTGCGCGGCGGTATTCTTCGGGCGGCGCGGACGAACTGGTTTTTTACGATATCACCGCGTCGAACGAGGACAGAAAACTGTTTACGGACGTGCTCGAATCGGTGGCGAAAAACGTGTTTATACCGCTCACCGTGGGCGGCGGCATCGCGTCGACCGACGACTTTGACCGCGTGCTGAAAGCGGGCGCGGACAAAGTGAGCGTCAATTCGGGGGCGATACGCGATCCCGACCTCATCGCGAGGGCGGCGGACAAATACGGCAGTCAGTGCGTGGTGCTGTCGCTGGACGTAAAAAGAGTAAACGGCAAATTCACGTTGTTTGCGCGCGGCGGCAGGGAAAACACCGGACTGGATGCGGTGGAGTTTGCGCGGCGCGGAGTAGAGCGCGGCGCGGGCGAACTGGTCGTCAACAGCATAGACGCCGACGGCGTTCGCGGCGGTTTCGACACAGAGATGCTGTCGGCGTTCGCGGCGGCGTGTCCGGTGCCGATAGTTGCTTCTGGCGGCGCGGGAAAGCCCGACGATTTCGTAAAAGTGTTCGGGGTGAGCGGCGTGGACGCCGCGCTTGCGGCGGGCATTTTCCACGAGGGCAGGACTTCCGTCCGCGAAGTCAAGGAAACGATGAAAGCGGCGGGGCTGCCCGTAAGATTATAAAGGAGAACGATATGTTCGATATAAAAGACCTGAAATTCGACGAAAACGGACTGATACCGTGCGTGGTGCAGGACGCGGACACGCGCGAAGTTCTGATGCTGGCGTACATGAACGCCGAGAGCCTTGCCGTCACGCTCGATAAAAAACTGACTTGTTTTTACTCGCGCTCGCGAAAAAAACTGTGGCTTAAAGGCGAAACGAGCGGAAATTATCAGCATCTCGTGTCGCTGGCGGCAGATTGCGACGGCGACGCGCTGGTAGCAACGGTGAAAAAGGACGGACCTGCGTGCCACACCGGCAGCGAAAGTTGTTTTTTCAATCCCGTTTACGGCGAAAATGACGCGTTCTCTCTCGAAACGTTGTACAAACTTCTTGCCGAAAGGAACGAACTCCGCCCCGACGGCAGTTACACGACTTACCTGTTTAACAAGGGCAAGGAGAAAATCCTCAAAAAAGTGGGCGAGGAGTGCACGGAAGTCGTCATCGCCGCAATGAAGGACGACAAGACCGAAACGGTGTTCGAGATTTCCGACCTTTGCTATCACGTTATGGTGCTGATGGTGGCGGCGGGGATCGCGACGGGCGACGTACTGAAAGAACTGGGGAGTCGTCACGTCGTTGATAAAAAAGTCAAACAGGAAACAATGAGATGATCACTTCTTCGCTGCACAATCACTGCTCGCTGTGCGACGGACTGGACACGCCCGAGAGCATGCTCATCGCCGCGAACGAAGCCGGGATAAAAGATTTCGGGCTGTCGTGCCACTCGTACACGGACTTCGATCCGGACATGTCCGTCGAGTCCGAGCGCGGATATATCGACCGCATAAACGAGTTGAAAAACGCGCGCCTTGTGAAAACGCGGCTGTACCTCGGCACGGAAGAAGACTATTTTTCGCCGGCGAAGTACCGCTCGGAGTACGATTACATAATCGGCTCGGTACACTACGTCCCGGCAGGCAAAGGGCTGGCGGCGGTGGATATTTCCGAGGCGATACTCCGCGATACCGCCGATAAGTTCTACGGCGGCGACGGATACAAACTCGCCGGAGAGTACTATAAGTTCGTCACGCTCGAAGCAAAGCGAAAACCCGATATTCTGGGGCATTTCGACCTTATTCGCCGTTACGGCGGCGGCATCGTCGACCTCGGCGGCAAGAAGTACCGCGATATTGCGCTCGCCGCGCTGGACGAGTGCATAAAAACGGGCGTGATCATCGAGGTGAACTACGGCGGCATGGTGAAAGGCGCGGTTTCTTCACCGTACCCCGACGCGTTTTTACTGAAAAGAATACTCGAAAAGGGCGGCAGGGTTACGGTGTCTGCCGACTGTCACGACCGCAGATTTATCGCGTACGGACCGGACAGGGGCGAAGAATACCTCGCCTCGCTGGGTTTTACCGCGATCACGGTAATGCGTAACGGCAAATTTACCGAAGAAAAAATCGGGTGCGGACAAACGCCGTAAGTGTTTTCGCCGGTGCCCGTTCGTTTTTCGATTGTGAAAAAAATTTAACCGAACGAGCGCGTGTTTTCGGTTGCAAAATCTTTTCCGATATGTTATGATGTAACCATGACCGAGATGATTTTCCTCAACGTGCGCGGGAGTATCCGCCGCCGAATCAAGCAGAAGTTCCGCTTCGGGTTTACTACGCTCGTAGTGCGGTTTCAAACGGGAAAATGCACCTCGTCGGGGAATATTGCATAGTTTATCAAACGCAAACGCTATAATCGCGCTTGCGTTTTTCTTTTCCTTGTAAACACATTTTTTTGCGGAGGTATATATGGCAAAAGTACTCGTAGCAATGGGCTCGAAAAGCGATCTCGAAGTCGTAAAACCCGCGGCGCAGATTTTAAGCCGGCTGGGCGTGGACGTCACCGTCAAGGTAATGAGCGCGCACCGCACCCCGGACGTCGTGCGCGCTTACGCGACGGGAGAGTGCGGCGACTTCGATATTTTCATCGCGGCGGCGGGCAAGGCGGCGCATCTTGCCGGATTTATAGCGGCGTTCACCACGAAACCCGTCATCGGCTTGCCCGTCAAAAGTTCGACGATGGACGGACTGGACAGCCTGCTCTCGACGGTGCAGATGCCCTCGGGCGTACCGGTAGCCACGGTGGCGATCAACGGCGGACTCAACGCCGGGCTTCTCGCGGCGCAGATGCTGGCGATTTCGGATAAAACGCTCGCCGAAAAAATCAAGGCTTACCGCGCGGAGAACGCGAAAGAAGTATTAAACACGAATATCAATTTAACGGAGGAATTATAAAAATGGAAAAACGCGAACAACTGTACGAAGGTAAAGCCAAAAAGGTTTTTGCCACCGACGACGAAAAAACAGTACTCGTTTCCTACAAGGACGACGCGACCGCGTTCAACGGTCTTAAAAAAGGTCAGATCGCGGGCAAGGGCGTCATCAACAACCGCTGCACCAACCTCATCTTCAGAATGCTCGAAAAGCACGGTATCCCCACGCATTATATCGAGGAAGTTTCGCCCACCGACACTTTCGTTAAAAAAGTGCAGATCGTGCCGCTCGAAGTCATCGTCCGCAACGTGGCTGCAGGCTCGTTTTCAAAGCGTTACGGCGTCGAGGAAGGTACGCCGTTGAAGTCCGTCGGTTTCGAGTTCAGTTACAAAAACGACGCGCTCGGCGATCCTATGATCAACGATTTCTACGCGCTCGCGATGGGACTTGCAACTCGCGAAGAAATCGAAACCATTCGGGAAATGGCGTTCAGAGTCAACGATATTTTAAAGGACTTTTTCAAGAAAATCGGGCTGGATCTTATCGACTTCAAGCTCGAATTCGGACGTTACGACGGCAAGATCATTCTCGCCGACGAAATCAGCCCCGATACCTGCCGTATTTGGGACAGCGTCACTCACGAAAAACTCGACAAGGATCGTTTCCGTCGTGATCTCGGCGGCGTGGAGGACGCATACCGCGAAGTAATGAAAAGACTGACGGGAGCGGCGAATGACTGATTCGTTGATATTACCCGCCCGCGACTTCGAAAGGAAAGAAGAGTGCGGCATTATAGGCATCGCCTCGCGCGAAAAACGCGAAATGGCGCATGACATTTATTTCGGTTTGTTCGCGCTGCAGCACCGCGGACAGGAGAGCGCGGGCATAGCCGTCTCTTACGAGCCGAGAAAAGTTTATTACTACAAAAAAATGGGACTCGTGAACGAAGTGTTCGACGAGGACAAACTGAACGCGTTTCCTTCTGCCCGCTTCGGTATCGGGCACGTCCGCTATTCGACCACGGGATCGAGTAACGTCGTGAACGCGCAACCCGTCGTTTTCTACGGCAGGTGCGGCAGAACGGCGGTCGCGCATAACGGCAACATCGTCAACTGCGACGCGATCAAGAGCAAACTCATTCGCGAAGGGCATATTTTCCAGAGTTCGATCGACAGCGAAGTCATTGCCGCGCTTGTCAATCTTTACAGCGACGACGGCATCGCAAAGGGCGTTGCCCGCGCCTGTTCGGAACTCGTCGGAGCCTATGCGCTCGTGGTGCTTGCCGACGAAAAACTCGTTGCCGTCCGCGATCCCATGGGACTCAAACCGCTGTGCGTCGGCACGCTGAACGGCGACATCGTGTTCGCGTCGGAAACCTGCGCGCTCGATTCGCTGGGCGCGACGGTCATACGCGACCTGTCCCCGGGCGAAATAGTCACCGTCGACGCAAATCTCGGCATGACCAGCGAGTTTATGCCTTCGCCCGGTCGCCGCTCGTGCATTTTCGAGTACGTCTATCTTGCCCGCGGCGATTCGCGCATCGACGACGTGAACGTGTACGACGCGCGTTACGAGTGCGGCAAAATGCTGGCGGAACGCTTTAAAATCGACGCCGACGCGGTGGCGGGCGTACCGGACTCGGCGATAGTTTCGGCGAGAGGTTACAGCGAAGTTTCCGGCGTGCCCTACGTCGACGCGCTCAGCAAAAACCGCTATATCGGCAGGACGTTCATTCAGCCCAGCCAGTCCATGCGCGAAAACAGCGTCAAGATCAAACTTAACGCCATGAGGTCCAACATAAAAGGCAAGCGGCTTATTCTCATCGACGACTCGATCGTGCGCGGCACCACCAGTAAAAAAATAGTCAATCTTTTAAGAGAGAACGGCGCGAAAGAAGTACACATGCTCGTTGCGTCCCCGATAGTCGCGTTCCCGTGCTTTTTCGGCGTGGACATGGAGTCGAAAGACAGGCTGATCGGCGGCTATAAGAACGAAGAAGAAATCTGCAAGGCGATCGGCGCGGACAGTCTGCATTATCTGCCGATGGAATGTCTTACCAAGGCTTGCGGCGGCAGGAAAAGCGAGTTTTGTACCGCGTGTTTCGACGGCGATTACCCCATCGAAGTGGACAAGTACAACTGCGGCAAGTTCGTCCTCGAGATTTAGGAAAAGGAGAAAATTATGGCAATCGATTACAAGACCGCCGGAGTAGACGTGGAAGCGGGTTACAGCGCGGTTAAAATGATGAAAGAATACGTCCGCTCGACCTATGACGAGAACGTCGTGGGCGATCTCGGCAGTTTCGGCGGATTCTACGCTCTCGACGACAGTCCGACGGGCGACGTGCTGGTTGCCGGCACCGACGGCGTGGGCACCAAACTCAAATACGCGTTCGCTACCGGCAAGAACGACACCGTGGGCATCGACTGCGTGGCAATGTGCGTCAACGACATCGTGTGTCAGGGCGCGAAACCGCTTATGTTCCTCGACTATATCGCGCTCGGCAAACTCGTGCCCGAAAAGGTAGCCGATATAGTGAAGGGCGTTGCGGAAGGCTGTCGTCAGGCGGGTTGCGCGCTCATCGGCGGCGAAACCGCGGAAATGCCCGGGTTTTACCCCGAGGACGAATTCGACCTCGCCGGTTTCTCGGTGGGTATCGCAAAGCGCGACAAGGTGATCAACGGCGCGGACATCAAGGCGGGCGATCGTCTGATCGGCTTGCGTTCGTCGGGCGTGCATTCGAACGGATATTCGCTGGTGAGAAAACTTTTCCCCGCGGATGACAAAGCGACGTACGAGTACTGCGACGCTATCGGCGGCGTGCCTGCGGAAGTACTGCTTACGCCTACCAGAATTTACGTCAAGACCGTGCTCGCGCTTATCGAAAAGGTGAAAATCAAGGGCATTGCTCATATTACGGGCGGCGGCTTTATCGAGAACATCCCGAGAATACTGCCCGAAGGTCTGGCGGCGAAGATCGACCGCGATTCCTACGAGCTCCCCGCGCTTTTCCGTGAAATTCAGCGCCGCGCGGATATTCCCTACGAGAAAATGTGCAATACGTTCAACATGGGCATCGGCATGGTACTCGCCGTGGATAAATCGGACGAAGAAAAGGCGATCGAAACGCTGAAAAACCTGGGCGAAGATCCCGTGCGCCTCGGCGAAGTCGTGCCCGGCAAGGGCGTGATTTTATGAAAAGACTGTGCGTTTTCGCCAGCGGCGGCGGCACGGATTTTCAGAGCGTGATCGACGGCGTAAATTCGGGCAGAATCGACGGCAAGATCGTCTTGCTCGTCGCCTCGCGTCCAGATATTTACGCGATAGAACGAGCGAAACAAAACGGCATAGAAACGGCGGTTTATCGCAAAAAGGATTACGAGAGCGTGGAAAAAATGTACGACGCGCTGATTCCCGTCCTGAAAGAGAAGGGCGTGGATCTCATAATTCTTGCCGGCTATCTTACGGTGCTTACGCCGAATATCGTCGGCGCGTTCCGGGACAGGATCGTCAATATTCACCCGTCGCTTATCCCCAAGTTCTGCGGCGCGGGCTACTACGGTATGCGCGTACACGAAGCGGTTATCGCCGCCGGCGAAACCGAGTCGGGCGCGACCGTGCATTTCGTGGACGAGGGTACGGACACGGGCAAGATCATCGAGCAGAGAAAGGTGAAAGTTTTACCCGGCGATACCCCGGAAACCTTGCAAAAACGCGTTTTAGAGGTCGAACACGAACTTCTGCCCGAAGTCGTGGCAAGGCTTTGCAAAGAATAAAACAAAAAAAAACAATCAATCGTCAAAAATATAACGGATAAGGAGAAACGATCGTAATGAAAAAAAGAGCACTTATCAGCGTGTCCGACAAGACCGGAGTGGTGGAAGTCGCAAAACGCTTGGAAAAACTCGGCTATGAAATCATATCCACCGGCGGCACGGAAACCGCGCTGAAAAACGCCGGCTTAAAGACTGTCAATATCAGCGAGATCACCGGATTTCCCGAGTGTCTCGACGGCAGAGTGAAGACGCTTCACCCCATGGTTCACGCGGGGCTTTTAGCCATGAGAAACAACCCCGAGCACATGGCGCAACTGGAAAAACTGGGAGTGAATACCATCGACGTGGTCATCGTCAATCTGTATCCGTTCAAGCAGACGATCATGCGCGGTGCGGAGTTTGCCGAAGCGGTGGAAAACATCGACATCGGCGGGCCCACGATGCTGCGCTCGGCGGCGAAAAACTATCAGGACGTGGTGGTAGTGGTCGATCCCGCGGATTACGAAAAGGTTTTTGCCGAAATGGAGAACGGCGGCGTGAGTATCGAAACCCGCAAGTACCTTATGTTCAAGGTTTATCGTCACACCGCGGTGTACGACACTCTCATCTCGAACTATCTCGAAAAGCAACTGGGCATAGAGTTTCCGGATCAGCTTACGCTCGCCTACGAGAAGAAAGAACAGATGCGTTACGGCGAAAACCCACATCAGAAAGCCGCGGTTTACGGCGAAGCGTTGCCCGTTTATAATTCGCTCATCAACGCCGAGCAACTCAACGGTAAACAACTGTCCTATAATAATATCAACGACGCGAACGGCGCGATCGAATTATTGAAAGAATTCGACGAAACCACCGTCGTCGCCGTCAAGCACGCCAACCCCTGCGGAGTGGCTTCCGCGCCCACCGTTCTCGAGGCGTACAAGGCCGCTTACGCCGCCGATCCCGTATCGATTTTCGGCGGAATCGTGGCGATCAACGACACCGTAGACAAGGCTACGGCGGAGGAAATGGTTAAGATCTTCCTCGAAATCGTCATCGCGCCCGACTTTACTCCCGACGCGCTCGAAGTACTGAAAAAGAAAGTTAACCTCAGAGTGCTTAAACTCGGTGACGTGGCGAAGAAAAATCCCGCCGGCGTCATGGAATTCAAGAAAGTTTACGGCGGACTTATCGTGCAGGAAGCCGACCGCACCGTTTACGAAAAATCGGAAGTCGTGACGGAGAAAGCACCGTCCGCGGCGGAAGAAGAAACCATGAAGTTCGCGATGAAAGTCGTCAAGCATTGCAAGTCCAACGCGATCGTCCTTGCCAAAGACAAGCGCACGCTGGGCATCGGCGTGGGACAGACCAACCGCATCTGGGCGGCGAAGCAGGCGATCGAGCACAGCAACGAAAGCACCGTCGGCTCGGTGCTCGCGTCCGACGCGTTCTTTCCGTTTTCCGACTGCGTGGAAGCGGCTGCGGAAGCAGGCGTTACCGCAATCGTTCAGCCGGGCGGAAGTATCCGCGACAAGGACAGCATAGACGCCTGCAACGCGCGCGGAATAGCCATGTGCTTTACCGGCGAACGCCACTTCAAACACTGATCGACACGGGCAAAAGTCCGGGCAAACCCTACCGAAAATAACGGAGAAGAATAAATGAATATTCTCGTGATAGGCGGCGGCGGGAGAGAACACGCCATCGTCAAAAAACTGAAAGAAAGCAAAAAAACGGACGCGCTTTACTGTTTGCCGGGTAACGCCGGTATCGCGGAGGACGCGATTTGCCTTGACGGCAAGGCGACGGATTTCGGGCGGGTGAAAGCGGCTGTGAAAGAGCATAATATCGACCTCGTTTTCGTCGCGCCCGACGATCCGCTGAGTCTGGGACTTGTGGACGAACTGAATAGAATCGGCGTGCGCGCGTTCGGTCCCGTCAAAGCCGCCGCCAGGCTGGAGGGCAGCAAAGCGTACTCGAAAGATTTTATGCGCCGTCACGGTATACCTACCGCCGCTTACGAGTGCTTTTCCGACTATGAAACCGCGCTCGGTTATATTAAAACCGCCGATTATCCGCTGGTGCTCAAAGCCGACGGACTCGCGCTCGGCAAAGGCGTGCTGATCTGTAAGTCCGAACCCGAAGCCGAAGAAGGACTGAAAAAACTCATGCTCGACCGCGCGTTCGGCGACAGCGGCAATACCGTGGTCGTCGAGGAGTTCCTGACGGGCAGGGAAGTCACCGTTTTAGCTTTCACCGACGGCAAGACCGTGAAATGCATGCCGTCCTCGCAGGACCACAAGCGCGCTTACGACGGCGACGAAGGGCTCAATACCGGTGGCATGGGAGCGTTCGCGCCCTCGCCGTACTTTACGCCCGAACTTTTCGCCGAGGCGGAAAAGAATATCTTTATTCCCACGATCGAGGGGCTTCGCGCCGACGGCGTTATTTATAAGGGCGTTATTTATTTCGGACTGATGATGACCGCAAAGGGAGTCAAAGTGATCGAATACAACTCGCGTTTCGGCGATCCCGAGGCGGAAGCGGTGTTGCCGCTATTAAAAACCGACCTCGTCGAAATCGTGGATGCCTGCATCGACGGTACTCTCGATACTACGCCCATAGAGTGGCTGAATAAAACCGGCTTTACCGTGGTCGTAGCGAGCGGCGGATACCCCGAAAACGTAGTCAAGGGTTATCCGATCACGATCGGCGATCTCGACGGCGTTACGCTTTATCACGCCGGCACGGCAGTAAAAGACGGCGTGCTCGTCACGAACGGCGGCAGAGTGTTCGACGTCACGGCGGTCGCGGACAATATCGAAGAAGCGAGAAAGATCGTCTACCGCGAGATCGGCAAGATAAAGTTCGAGGGCGCGCGTTACCGCTCGGACATCGGCAGAGTTTAAGGAGAAAACAATGGTATATCGAATTTACGCAGAAAAACAGACGCGTTACGCCGGCACCGGGAAACTGAAAGAAGAACTCGCGGTGCTGCTCGGCGTGAAAATAGAAAGTGTGAGAAAACTGATCCGCTATGACGTCGAAGGACTGGACAAAGCCGATTTCGACCGCGCGGTTACTTCGGTTTTTTCCGAGCCGATGGTGGACGAAGTTTACGAAAATCCCGATTTCGGCACGGACAAAGTACTGGTCGTCGAGTTTCTGGACGGACAGTACGATCAGCGCGCGGACTCGGCGGCGCAGTGCGTGCAGTTCCTGACAGGCGGCGTGCGCCCGATCGTCAAATGCGCCACCGTCTACGCTTTCGGCGGCGTGACCGACGGCGATCTCGAAAAAATAAAGAAATATCTCATTAACCCCGTCGACAGCAAAGAGGGCGGTGCGGAACTTCCCGCGACGCTCGCCCGCAAACCCGCCGAAAAGACGAAGATGCGCGTCGAACTCGATCTTATAGGCTTAACCGACGAAGAACTCAAAAAGTTTTACGACGGCTTCGGGTTTGCAATGACCTACGCCGATCTTGAATTCGTGCGCGATTATTTCAAGAGCGAAAAGCGCAATCCGACGCTTACCGAAATCAAAGTCATAGATACATACTGGTCGGATCACTGCCGTCACACCACGTTCCTGACGCATCTCGAGAACGTGACGGTCAAGTCGCCGAACCCGCATATTCAGGCTGCGCTCGACGATTACCGCGCGATTTTCCGCAGTCTTTACGCGACGCGCCCCGACAAGTACGCCTGCCTTATGGACGTGGCGACGATCGCGGCGAAAGTACTGAAAAAAGAAGGATACCTTAATAACCTCGACGAATCGGACGAGATCAACGCCTGCTCGGTGAAAGTCACGCTGGACGTGGACGGAAAACCGGAAGACTGGCTGATCATGTTCAAGAACGAAACGCACAACCACCCGACGGAAATCGAACCGTTCGGCGGCGCGGCGACCTGTCTCGGCGGCGCGATCCGCGATCCGCTGTCGGGCAGAACCTATGTTTATCAGGCGATGCGCGTGACGGGCGCGGCGGATATTACCGAGGACTTTTCCAAGACGATTCCGGGCAAACTTCCCCAGCGCGTGATTTCCAGGACCGCGCTTGCCGGTTTTTCGTCCTACGGCAACCAGATCGGACTTGCGACGGGCGGCGTTCACGAGATGTTCGACGAAGGATATAAGGCGAAACGCCTGGAAACCGGTTACGTCATCGGCGGCGCGCCTGCGGCTAACGTCAGAAGAGAAAAACCGCAGCCCGGCGACGTCATTCTGCTCGTCGGCGGCGATACGGGGCGCGACGGTTGCGGCGGCGCGACCGGCAGCAGCAAGTCGCACACGGCGAAGTCCGTCGAAACATGCGGCGCGGAAGTGCAGAAGGGCAATCCGCCGGAAGAGAGAAAACTTCAACGTCTTTTCCGCAATCCGGAGGCGGCGAAACTTATTATTAAATGCAACGACTTCGGCGCGGGCGGCGTTTGCGTCGCTATCGGCGAACTCAGCGACGGTCTGGACATTTATCTCGACCGCGTGAATAAGAAGTACGACGGACTGACCGCCACCGAACTCGCGATTTCCGAGAGCCAGGAGCGCATGGCGGTGATGGTCAAGCCCGAGGACGCGGACAAATTCATCGAACTGGCGGAGAAAGAAAACCTCAAAGCGGTCAAAGCGGCGGTAGTCAAGAAGGACAAACGCCTCACCATGTTCTACGGCGACGAAACGATAGTCGATATTTCCCGCGATTTTCTCGATACCAACGGTGTCAAGCAGACTGCGGACGCGATCGTCGATGACGACGGCGTAAATTATTTCGCCGAAACGGACGAGTACGCCGCAAAGTACGTCGAAAAAGGCGATTACGTCGGCGCGCTGAAAGCGGAACTTAACCGTCTCGACGTGTGCTCGCAAAAGGGAATGGGCGAAACTTTCGACGGCAGCATCGGCGCGGCGAGCGTGTTTATGCCGTTCGGCGGCGTAAACCAACTCACGCCGTCCACGGTCATGGCATCCAAGCCGCCCGTTGCCGGATTTACGCACACCGTTACCGCGTCGTCTTATGCGTGCTATCCGCGCCTTATGAAAACCTCGCCGTTTATCGGCGCGGCGTATTCGGTGCTTGCGTCGGTTGCAAAACTCGCGTCCGCAGGCGTCAGACGCGACACGATCCGTCTTTCGCTACAGGAGTTTTTCAAACGACTCGGCAACGATCCGAAGCGTTGGGGCGAGCCGCTTGCGGCACTTCTCGGCGCGATGGAAGCCCAACTCGGACTTAAAACGGGCGCGATCGGCGGCAAGGACAGCATGAGCGGCACTTTCGAGCATATCGACGTTCCACCCACGCTGATTTCGTTCGCGATGGGCGTGACCGGCGACGAAACGATAATTTCCGACGTGTTCGACCGCACAGGTAAACTTTACGTGTTCGATATCGCCCGCGACGAGTACGGCTATCCCGATTTCGCCGGCGCGTGCAAGGTGTTCGACAAGGTTGCGGAACTTATAGAAGAAAAGAAGATCGTCCGCTCGGCGGTCGTCGAAGAGGGCGGCTTTGCCACGGCTGTGGCAAAGTCGATCGTCGGCAGCGGTTTCGGGGCGAAACTCGGCGTTTCGTCCGATCTGTTCCGTCCGCTTTTCGGCAATATCGTTGCGCTCACCGACGAAAACCTCGATGACTGCGCGACGCTCGTCGGCGAAGTTACCGAGGGTGGCAAGGTCGTTATCGGCGACGGCGAAACCACCGTGGACGAACTTATCGGAGCGTTCACCGCGAAACTCGAAACGGTTTATCCCACCACGGCGAAAGCGGACGGCGAGGCGAAAGCCGTTTCGTTCGACGCCGGCACCGTTTACAAGGCAAAGACTCCGGTTGCGAAACCCAGAGTATTCATACCCGTTTTCCCCGGCACGAACTGCGAGTACGACATGGCGCGCGCGTTCGAGCGAGAAGGCGCGACGGCGGATATTTTCGTGATGAAAAACGTCACGCCCGCCGACATAGAGTATTCGATCGCCGAGATGAAAAAACGCATCGACGCGGCGCAGATCATCGCGTTCCCCGGCGGCTTCTCCGGCGGCGACGAGCCGGACGGTAGCGGCAAGTTCATCGTCAATACGTTCCTCAGCCCCGCGCTGACCGAAGCGGTCGAAAACCTGCTTTATCGCCGCGACGGTCTTGCGATCGGCATTTGCAACGGTTTCCAGGCGCTCATAAAACTCGGACTTCTTCCCGACGGACACGTTTCCGCGCGCGGCAAAAATAGTCCCACGCTTACGTTCAACAATATCGCCCGCCACGTTTCCACCGTCGTGAACGTGCGCGTCGCGACGAACAAGTCGCCCTGGCTGTGCGATTTCAAGCCCGGCGACACGTTCGCCGTTCCCGTCAGCCACGGCGAAGGCAAGTTCGTTTGCAGCATTGCCGACTTTGAAAAACTCGCCGCGAACGGGCAGATCGCCACGCAGTACGTAGAT
This sequence comes from uncultured Clostridia bacterium, assembly GCA_934277845.1. Classification (GTDB taxonomy): domain Bacteria; phylum Bacillota; class Clostridia; order Christensenellales; family Pumilibacteraceae; genus UBA10677. The sequence goes on along the minus strand of CAKQVV010000014.1, from coordinate 513 downwards.
AACGACGGGCGCGTCACCATGCACTCGCCCTTCAATCCCAACGGCTCGGTCATGGCTGTCGAGGGCATTATCTCGCCCGACGGCAGAGTCCTGGGCAAGATGGGGCATACCGAACGCTGGCAACGGGGATTGTATCTCAACGTGCCCGGCGACTTCGACATGAACGTGTTCCGCAGCGGAGTAAAATATTTCAAGTAAGGAGCACTAATTTGCTCCTGTAACCTTAATTTTGGGAATAAGGTTATTTGTGTAAATATTCAGATAAGTTTATTATAAATATAACGAGTAGTTTTTCGTTTTATCCCGTCATCCTGAGCGAACGAAGTGAGCGTGAGGATCCCCTACAACAAGAACGAAATTAACTTTTAAGATTGAAAGTATTACGGAAAGAGTATCTTTTCGTAATACTTCTTTTTTTCAAACGAAGAAAAAAGCCGGCTCGGCGTTCACCGATACCGATTATTTTTACGGACAAAAATCAGCGATTTCATCGGTAAACTCCCTAGTAGTACG
>CAKQVV010000013.1 GCA_934277845.1 uncultured Clostridia bacterium | reverse complement strand
TTACAATCTTAAAAGTTAAGTTCGTTCTTGTTGTAGGGGATCCTTACACGCTACGCGCTCAGGATGACGGGGTAAAACGAAAACTTCTCGTTAAAATTTAATAACCTTTATCTTTAATTCGGGTTTTAGGGGCAATTACGCCCCTTTGCCACTACATTTTATCTTGAAAATCCTTGGTTTTCAGCCTGTTCAGCGCGCGGGCGATCTTGACTTCGGCGGCGCGGACGTCGTATTTACTCTTGTGTACGCGGATCTCGTCCTGCGCCTCTTCCCATGCCCTGCGGGCGCGAGCCTCGTCGATCTCGTCGGGGCGTTCGGCGGCTTCGACGAGCAGCAGAACTTTGCCGTTCTCGATCTTGGCAATTCCGCTGGACACAAACGCAACGTGCTTTTCGTCGGCTTCGGTGCGCTCGACCACGCCGGGCGTAACCGCGATGACGGCGTTGGAGTGATCCGCCATCACGCCGTACTTGCCGTCCAGCGTCGGGATAACCAGCGATTCGGTTTCGCCGTCGTAAAAAACTCTGTCGGCGGCGAGAATTTTTAATCCGAACGACTTCACTGCGCGTTCTCCTCTCTCAACCGTTTCGCCTTGGCGATGGCGTCGTCTATGGTGCCGACGTTGTAGAACGCCGCTTCCGGCAGATCGTCGACCTCGCCGTTCACGATCATCCCGAAGCCGCGCACGGTTTCGGACAGCGGCACGTAAACGCCTTTAAGCCCCGTGAATTTTTCGGCGACAAACGTGGGTTGTGATAAAAATCTCTGCAATTTTCTCGCGCGGTAAACGACGGCTTTGTCCTCGTCGGACAATTCTTCCATGCCGAGAATCGCGATAATATCCTGTAATTCGCGGTGCTTTTCGAGAATCTGCTTGACCGCGGACGCGACTTCGTAATGCCGCTCCCCCACGACGTCAGGTTCGAGTATTCGCGAAGTGGATTCCAGCGGATCGACCGCGGGATAAATGCCCTGCTCGGAAATCTTGCGGCTGAGCACGGTGGTCGCGTCGAGATGCGAGAACGTGGTCGCCGGCGCGGGATCGGTAAGATCGTCTGCGGGGACGTACACTGCCTGAACGGAAGTGATCGAGCCGCTCTTCGTCGAAGTTATGCGTTCTTCCAGCCCTCCCAGTTCCTCGGCAAGCGTGGGCTGATAACCGACCGCCGAAGGCATGCGCCCGAGCAGCGTGGAAACTTCGCTGCCTGCCTGCACGAACCGGAAAATATTGTCTATAAACAACAGCACGTTCTTGTGCTCTTCGTCGCGGAAATGTTCCGCCATGGTAAGTCCCGACAGCGCGACTCTCATTCTCACGCCGGGAGCCTCGTTCATCTGTCCGAACACAAGCGCGGTGCGATCGAAAACGCCGCTCTCGCGCATTTCGCCGTAAAGGTCGTTGCCCTCGCGCGAACGTTCGCCCACGCCCGCAAACACCGAATAACCGCCTTTTTCCATCGCGACGTTGTGTATCAGTTCCTGAATAAGCACGGTCTTGCCCACGCCCGCGCCGCCGAACAAGCCGATCTTGCCGCCGCGCGGGTACGGCTCCAGAAGGTCGATGACCTTGATTCCGGTTTCCAGAATTTCCGATCCGGGATTCTGCTCGGAAAACGGCGGGGGATCGCGGTGAACGGGAGAACGCGGCGTATCCTCGGGAAGCGGTATTCCGCCGTCGATAGGTTCGCCCAGCACGTTGAACATGCGCCCGAGCACAGCTTTTCCGACAGGCACGGTAATGCCCGCGCCGGTCGCAACCGCTTCCATGCCGGCGTACAGTCCCTCGCTTTCGGCGAGCATGATGCAGCGCGCGGAAGTCGGCGACAGGTGACCGGCGACTTCCATCATCTTGGTCTTGCCGTCGTCGCCCGTCACCCGCAACGCTTCGCGGATTTTCGGAAGTTTGCCGACGGGGAACGCGACGTCCACGACGGAACCCGAAATCTGAGTTATCTTTCCGTTCATAATTTTTACTCCGTTAAAGCGGGGACGAAAACTATCCCTCACTATGCTTTTAATTGTCTTTGCGTCTGTATTTCGCGCCCGAAGCGATCTCGGTGATCTCGCGGGTAATCGCGCTCTGACGGACGTGATTGTACTCGCGCCGCAAATCGTCGAGCATGCCGATCGCGTTGTCGTCGGCGGACTTCATGGCATTCATGCGCGCGTTCTGCTCGGCACAGAAACTGTCCACGAGCGCGCTGTAAATAAATCCTGCGACGTAACTCGGCACTATGTTTCTCAGCACGGCTTCGGGCGACGGCGAAAACTCGAACGCGACGCGCTTATCCGCGCCCCGGACGAACTCGCTGCTGTGAAAGGGCAAAATTCTGGCGGTCTTGACCGTAGTTTCCGTACCCACGACGTCGGTATAAACCACGAACAACTTGGAAAACTCGCCCTTGTCGTATGCCGTCAGGAGTTCTTGGGCGATCTTTCTCGATCGCGACAGCGTGGGACGCTGGGCGGGAAAATTAAAGTCCCGGACAAACTCGCGCCCGTGCGTGCGGAAAAATTCTCTGCCGTAATCGCCGATAACGTAGATCTTAGAGTTGTCGTGCTCGGTCACGGCTTTTTCCACTTGTTTGATAATGTTGTGATTGTACGCGCCGGCAAGCCCCTTGTCCGCGGTGATCGCGAGATACCCGTAAGGCGCGTTGTCCGCGAATCCGTCCTCGGGATAGAAATACTTGCTCTCGAAGCGTTCGACCGTCTTGAAAACGCGCTTGATTTCCGCCGTGATCGCCTCGAAGTACGGCTTGGTCTTTTCCAGTTCGGACTTCGCCTTGCGCACCTTCGTCGACGATATAAGATACATCGCGTTGGTGATCTTCTCGGTTTCGGAAACGCTTTTAATTCGCGTCTTTATTTCCTTTGCGCCTGCCATCAGAGTCTGACCTTTGCCGCCGCGGCACGCGCGACCGCCACGATAACTTCTCTCTCCGCGTCGTCCAGCGTACCCGTGCGCGAAATGCGTTCCGCCACGTCGCCGTGCTCCGCCGCAAGATCGCGCAACGTGATTTTAACCGCTTCGCTCACGCGCTTTTCGGGCAAATCGTTGTACGCTTTGCCTAGAGCCGCGACGAGCACCGCGACTTCCTGCCACTCTTCGTATGGTGCGCCGGTAGGCTGACGAAGCACCTGCATCAGCGCGCCGCCGAAACGAAGTTGTTGTTTCACCGCGTCGTCGAGATCGCCCGAGAACTGCGTGAACACTTTCATTTCGCGGTACTGCGCGAGTTCGAGTCGTAAGGTGCCGGTAGCGGATTTCATCGCTTTGGTTTGCGCCGCGCCGCCCACACGCGACACGGACAAGCCGACGTTGACCGCCGGACGCTGACCGGAAAGGAATAGTTCGCTCTCTAAAAATATCTGTCCGTCGGTAATGGAAATAACGTTCGTGGGGATATATGCCGCGACGTCGCCCGACTGCGTTTCGATGACGGGCAGCGCGGTGATACTGCCGCCGCCCTTTTCGGGGCAAAGGTGCGCCGCGCGTTCGAGAAGGCGCGAATGGAGATAGAATATATCGCCGGGATACGCTTCTCTGCCCGGACTTCTGCCGAGCAGCAGGCTGAGCGCGCGATAGGCAACCGCGTGCTTGCTGAGGTCGTCGTACACGATAAGAACGTCGCCGCCGCGGTGCATAAAATACTCGGCGATCGCGGTGCCGGAATACGGCGCGATATATTGAAGCGGCGCGGAATCGGATGCCGACGCGAGTACCGCGACGGTGTAATCCATCGCTCCCTTGTCGGAAAGCAGTTTGACGGTCTTTGCGACAGAACCGGCTTTTTGCCCTATCGCGACGTAAACGCAAATTACGTTTTTGCCTTTCTGGTTGAGTATCGCGTCGATTGCGATGCTCGTTTTGCCCGTCTGGCGGTCGCCTATAATGAGTTCGCGCTGACCTTTGCCGATCGGGAACATGGAATCTATCGTGAGTATGCCGGTTTTGAGCGGCTCGGTGACGGGACTGCGGTCGAGAATCGCGGGCGCGGGGCTCTCGACGGGCATAAACGCGTCGGATTCTATTTCGCCCTTGCCGTCCACGGGGGCGCCCAGCGCGTCGACTACCCTGCCTATTATTTTCCCGGAAACGGGAATACCCGCGGCTTTGCCCGTTCTGTACACTTTATCGCCTGCGGACACGCCGTTCTCGTCGAAAAGAATGACGTCCACCGACGCTTCGCCCACGTTCTGCGCCATGCCGCGCGAGCCGTCGGCAAAAATCAGGATCTCGCCGTAACGCACGCGGCTGAGTCCCGTGATCTTCGCAACGCCGTCGCCGACGGATGCCACGGTGCCCGTTTCTCTTGCGAAAATACCGGGCTTGAAGTCCTCTGCCGCACGGGTAACGAGCGAAGCGAGATCGCCGCTGCCCGCGGCAGCAGTCGCAACGGCGGCTTTGAGCTGCTCGAACTTGCCCTGCTCCGTCCAGTCGTAGGCGTCGGTGCCCGCAACCAGCCTGAACCCGTCGCCGAGCGCGTCGGTGCGGACGAACGACAGCGTAGCGTCATCGCCGTAACGCTTTTTCAAAAATGCGAGAAACCGTGCGGACTGCGACGCGGAAGGCTCTTTCGCGGCATAGAGAACGGCTTGAATTTTATTCTTTTCCGCCATTTTCGTCCTCCGATTCCGCTTCTTTCAAAAACGACTCGAAAGCGGCGTCGGTATCGCCCGCAACGATCTTGTCTTTAACCGCCAGCATAACCGCGTCCGCAAGTTCGGCTTTCGCTTTTTGCTCCGCTTCCGCTTTTGCCCTGTCGGCTTGCGCGGCGGCGTTTTTCAGAATAATATCCGCTTCGCGTTCGGCTTCGGCGACGATTTCCGCGCGTCTGGATTCCGCGTCCGAAACCGCGACAGCCTTTTTATCGGCAATTTCCGCGTCCGCTTCGGCGAGCTTACGTTCGTATTCGGCTTTTTTCGCCTCGGCTTCGGCATCCTTGTCCTTTGCCGCGGCGTCGAGATCGGCATAATGTTTTTTACGTTTTTCGCCGTAATTTTTCACCGGCTTGTACAGAAGAAAATACAGCACCGCGAAAAGTATAACGAAGTTGAGTAAATGCAGTAAAATCTGCCGCCAGTCGATATTCAGCGGCACGCCGGCGGCGAACGCACCCGCGCGTGCGATTAAGTTTTCCGTCATAATCGTCCGCTCCTTACAGTACGAATATTACGAGGATCGCGACTATCAACGCGTAAATGATCGCCGTTTCGATAAACACAAGTCCCAGCATAAGTCCCGAACTGATCTTCGAACTTGCTTCGGGCTGACGGGAAATGGCTTCGTTGGACTTTGCGATGGCAAAGCCCATGGCGATTGCGCCCGCGGCGGCGGCAACGCCCACTACGACCGCTGCGGCGATTGCCTTGCTGCTCTTGGTGTTGTCGACCGTGGTATCGGCTTTTGTATCGGTCGAGTCTGTATTTTCGCTGCCGGTCGCTTCGCCCTCTGCCGAACGTACCGTCGCGACGTAGTTTTCGTCGGCGGTTTCGGCTTGCGCGCAAGTGTCGGAAGCGAACGCGAAGATCGCGAAGAATGCGAGTGCGAGTATGGCTGCAATGCCGAGCACCGCGATAACGCGGTTCATAGTTTTTTTCTTAATCATGATCGTATTTCTCCTTTTTCCGGATTCGTTAATTTGCTTTATTCGTTTTGCTTGCTTTGACTTTTTTGGGTTTCGGCAGTCTCGGCTCGGTGACTTCGCCGTAGAACAGCACGGTTAGCATCGTGAGGACATACGCCTGAATGAGCGCGTGCAGGAGCGTGAACATTACTCCCACGATCACCGGGATCACGAAACTCATTGCCGTGTAGTAGTACACCAGTTCGGTGACCAGCGCGCCCGAGAGCAACGCGCCGAAAAGACGGAAACTCATGGATATGGGCAGCGAAAAATCTTTCAGCGTTTTGCCCGCTCCCGCAAAGCCGTTTGCGACTATGCCGCCGCCGAGAATCACGAGATAGGACAGCCCCCCCATCATGATCGCGCCGTTGATGTCGGCAAGCGGTGCGGGCATCGACATGGACTTGCCGCCGATACACACGACCTGAAAGCCGAACAACTCGAACAGCGTGCCGGCGAAAATGTACGCGCCGGCGGTGAAAATATACGCGCCGAGAAAATTGTTTCTGTGCGGACTGTTGACCTTTGCCATGCGGTCGAACATGCCCACCGCGTCCTCCAGAAGCGTCTGGAACCGCCCCGGGATTATCGTAAAGCGCGGGATAACGAACGCGCGGACTATCACCGCGAACACGGTTATCGCGCCCGTCACGACAAACGCCGATATAAGACCGGGATTTACGGGCAAGCCGAACAGCCCGACCTTGTTGCTTTCATGCAACACTTCGTCGCGCATCGCGTCGTTTATCGACTCGTCGCCGGCCGGGGATTTCAGCAGGAATATCCCGACGAGCAGCGCGGCGATCACTGCCGCAAACACGACTGCGGATATAATTTTTTGTTTTTTAGTCAACGATATCTTCTCCTTCGGGAGCGTTGCGCTCTTCTTCGTATTTGATAAACATCAGACAAAAGCCGACGGCGAGCAATCCGCCGGAAACCATTATAGCATAACTGCCGATCGCGTTCGTGAGTACATACCCCAGCCCCGCGCCCAGCATGAACAGAACGATCACGCCGAAATATATAGCGGCTTTGACAAGACTGCCGCGTTTCTTTCCCGTGACGGCGGAAAACAGCGATTCGGCGCAACTGCGGATATTGCCTATACACATGGTGCTGGCAAACGTTCCGCCTTCTATCTTGCGGAACGACTGCACCTGCGCCGCGCACACGAACGACACCAGCGCGTTGGCAAGCATATTCAGCGAAGTCGGAATAAACGCCACGCCGCACAGCACCGCGATTTCGGTGAGCAGAACCATTTGCCGCCAGTGCACGGACTTTACGCCGGAAAAGGCTTTGCGGATAACTTCGGCGAACAATACTCCGGCAAAAAACGCAAGCATCGGGATAAGGTACTTTATACACTCCGAAAAATTGCCCGAAAACAGGTTGACGCCGAAGAAAACCACGTTGCCCGTCTGCGCGTTTGCAAAGACTTCGCCGCGATAAAACCAAGTGTATGCGTCCTGAAGTCCGCCCGACAAAATCAAAAAAGCCAGCATTACGAACGATTCGGAAATTTGTCTGTTGTTTTTCTTCATTTTTACCGAAAATCCTCGTCTTTTTGCTCGCTTTGAGTCCGCTTGATCATTCATAACCGGCAAGTATTCCCTTGACTGATCGGACTCAATATATTATAATGAAACGGCGGATATTTGTAAAATATATGTTTGGCATAATCGATATATCAAATTTATATGGACGCGAGGACAAGGTATGTTTACTAATTTCGAATATTACAGAATATTCTATTTCGTCGCCAAACACGGCAGTATAACCGCGGCGGCGAACGTTCTCATGAGCGCGCAGCCCAACGTTACGCGCAGCATTCGCAATCTCGAACGCGACCTCGGGTGCGCGCTGTTCACGCGGTCGAATCACGGCGTGAAACTGACTCCCGAGGGCGAAAAACTGTACGAGCACGTCGCGATCGCCTATGCGCAGATTGCCGAAGGCGAAACGGAACTCGCCGCCTACAACAGCATGGAAAAAGGCATTATCCGCATAGGCGTGTCCGAAACCGCGCTTCACGAGGCGATGCTCACCGCTCTCGAAAACTACCGCAGGCTGTACCCCGGCGTGCACGTCAACATACTCAACTACTCGTCCCAGACGGCGATTTCCGCGCTGAAAAACGGCGCGGTGGATTTTGCGATGATCGCCACGCCGTTCGACGCCGACTCGGGACTTAAAAGTACGCACGTCAAGTTTTTTCACGACATCGCGGTGTGCGGTAAAGATTACAGCGAACTGTCGGGGCGCGTCGTGCGCTTCCGCGACCTGATAAACTACCCTATCGTCAGCCTCGGCAAACCCTCGCGCACTTTCGATTTTTACAGCAAACTTTTCGCCCGCAAGGGCATTTCGTTCACGCCCGACACCGAGGTTTCCACTTCCGACCAGATACTGCCGATTATCCGCCGCAATCTCGGCGTGGGGCTGCTCCCCGAGTCGTTCGCCACGAAAGACATTGCCGACGGCGAAGTACTCGTCATCAACCTTGCCGAAAAGATTCCGCCGCGCGAAATCTGCCTGATCAAGCGCAACGACCACAGTCTGAGCATCGCCGCCAAAGAATTCGAGCGCGTAACGCTGGAATCGTTCAAACCCGCGGAAAATAAAGAATAAAGTCGATTCTTCGCTCCATGCCGGGGATTCCACGCGCGGCGTTCCGCCACGCTCTGAATGACGTGGTAAAACGGAAAGTTCTCGTTTGATTTTTTATTTACAATCCCTCAGTCGCTGTCGCGCCGGCTCTCTTTATACAAGGGAGCCTTTTTTGCGGTTAAAATTTTAAAATAAAACGTATTGTTTAACTGCTACCTCGTCATTCAGAGGAGTAACGGTCGCGTCAGGTTTTTAAGGATAACTAAATATAGAACGAAACCTTTTCGTTTATAACGTCATTCAGAGGAGTAACGGCATCCCCTCATGATAAAGGGATAAAAGACGGAAATTGCACATTATTATTTTTAATTAAGACTATACATTTTCGTTTATAACGTCATTCAGAGGAGCAACGGCATTGTTTTAAGAAAAAAACAATGCCGTTGCGACGTGGAATCCCCCGCTTCAAGAACGTTTTTGACCTTTTTTATAAGGTTGGATAGCGGCTCCATGAGGGGGATTCTACGAAAATGCTTGCGCATTTTCTCTGAATGACGGGGAAAACGGAGAGTGCGCGTTTGTTTTTAATTCGATTTCCCACCATATCTGCGTTTGCCACGCGATACACATTCTATACCCATTCTCGACCATAAGGAGTTGCGGGGTCCGGGACACAGTCGATAGTGTCCCGGCGACTTTTTTGCTTCTTTTTTCTTCGTTTGAAAAAAGAAGGGCTTTTACTTGCTTCCACAAATAAAAGCTACACCATTTTAACTAAACAACCTACCACAAACAAATATTAAAGTAATTCCCATAAAAAAGTAGCATTACATGCCTTACGCAAAAATAACGCTACTTTTAGTTCGGGTTAGTAGGGAAGGAATAATCTTCCGCTTAAAAATTGGGGTGGGGATAGGGGCGATTGCGCCACTTCCGCCTAATAATTCGGGCTTATGGGGCGAATTACCGCCCCAAATCATTTACTCTTTATATTGCCACTTCACCACGTCGAACACGCCGCGTGTTGTGATCTTTACTTTGGGAATTACGGGCAGACTTAAAAACGACAGCGTCATAAACGGATCGATTTCGCGGCTTACGCCCAAAGAATAAGCAAAGTCCTTGACCGATTCGAGTACGGCGTTTGTTTTTTCCAGCGGCATGTCGGACATAAGCCCCGCGATCGGTAGCGCAAGTCCTTCGGTGACGTTGCCGTCGGTGACGAAGATTCCGCCCTTTGCCGCGATGACCGCGTTGATTGCGGCGGCGATGTCCTCGTCGGTCGCACCCACGGCGATTATGTTGTGCGAGTCGTGCGCGACGGAAGTGGCGACCGCGCCTTTTTTCAGTCCGTAACCCTTGATATAACCGAGTCCTATATGCCCGCTGTCGTGGTGACGTTCGACTACCGCGACTTTCAGAATATCGTCCTTAACCGACGGCGCGTCGGCATAGCCGAGATCGTCGGTCACGATTTCGTGCGCGATCAAGCCGATGAGTGCCTTCTTGCCGCAAGCGAGATTTTCGGGAGTGACGGGATGGCAGTTCATGGACGAATAAGCCTTTTTCACGAGTGCGGCGTCGATTTTCGGCTCGCGCTTTTCGATCGGTTTGCCCGCCTCGTAAGCAGTGTGACCGCGCTTTATGACGCGATCGATCGTGAACGACGGCAGGTCGTCCAGAATAATCAGGTCGGCAACGTAACCGCCGGCAATCGCGCCTTTGTTATTCATGAGGAAATACCTTGCGGCGTTGTGCGTCGCGACTTTCAGCGTCATGATCGGATCCAGTCCCGCCGCCAGGCATTCGCGCACGACGTAATCGATATGTCCCTTTTCCAGCAGGTCGCTCGGGTGCTTGTCGTCGGTAGCGAACATGCAACGCGAATATGTCGCGGGCGCAATCAGCGGCATCAACGCTTTGAGGTTTTGCGCCGCGGTGCCTTCGCGGATCATCACGAACTGTCCCTTTTTGAGTTTTTCCAGGGCGTTGTCCGGCGTGTCGCATTCGTGATCGGAATAAACGCCCGCCGCGATATACCCGTCGAGATCGCGTCCCGACAGCCCCGGAGCATGCCCGTCGATCTTCTTGTGATGACTTTGCGCCGCGAGAATCTTGTTAAGCACGGTTTCGTCGCCGCCGATAACGCCGACGTAATTCATCATTTCGGCAAGTCCCAGCACGCGCGGGTGCGCGTAAAATTCGTCGATATCCTTATAGTAAAGCGGCATCGCGCTCTCGTCCATGGGAGTAGCGGGAACGCAGGACGGGAGCATCAGCATGACGTCCATGCCGATATCGTCCGTCGCCTGCATGACGTAACGGATTCCGTCCGTACCCATGACGTTGGCGATTTCGTGCGGATCGGCAACTACGGTGGTCGTGCCGTGCGTCAGCGCGATACGCGCAAACTCGGCAGGCTCGACTATCGCGCTCTCGAGGTGAATGTGCGCGTCGATAAGCCCCGGAATAACGTGCTTACCGGCGGCGTCGATTTCGGTTTTGCCCCGGTATTCGCCGCCGATACCGGCAATCAATCCGCCCGAAACGGCAATGTCGCCCGTTTCCCACGAGTCCGAAAACACGTTGAGATACTTCGCGTTCCTGATCGCAAGATCGGCTTTTTCCAAACCGCGCGCCACGCGTATAAGAGTACGTTTTTTCTCGATTTTGCGTTCGATTCTCTCTTGTAAGGTTTCCATGTCGACCTCCGCAGTGTATTTACAGTAGTATATAATATTTTAATGAAATTTGCAATACCTTTTCGGAAAAATGTTGCCGGGATTTTACAAAAAAACCGTCTTGCCGAAAGACAAGACGGTCGCGACCGATAAATAAATTATAACGCAAGTAGAACGTACTGCGAAGCGATACTCGCTATCGAGCAAGCCACTACGCACGCGTAAATGATCCATATCACAGCCGAAACGATTACGCTGACGAGCGCGCCTTTACCGCAAGACTTCGCTTTCAGCGGCGACTCGTCCTTCCATATCAGAAATAAAATCAGACCTACAATCGGGAACAGGAATCCCAGAAACGCCCAGCCGAAACTCGACGCGTCGCTTGGGTTCGTCGTCTTTTTCCCGGAAACGGGTACACCGCATTTCGGGCATACGACAGCCTTGTCGTCAATCTCCTGACCGCAGTTTGGACAATACATTTTTCAATTTCTCCTTTAGTGAATTTGCGTGTTACCGCTTATAATACATACATTATATTCCCATTATAATGGGAAGTCAAGTAATTTTCCCATTTTTGTGGGAAAATATTCGTATGAAAGATTCGTTCGGTACAAGATTAAGGGAATTGAGATCGGAGCGGGGAGTAGGGCAAATCGCGCTTTCCAAGGCGATCGGAGTCGGTAAGTCGGTGGTCAGTCTTTGGGAACTGGACAAATGCGATCCCACGCTTACGAATCTAGTTAAACTCGCGGAATATTTCGACGTAAGCATCGATTTCCTCGCCGGTCTTTCCGACGAGTGATGGAAAGAGATTTTTAGTGGTATTATTTTTTTATATTGTATGACTTCGTGAATTATACTAGGCTTCCCCCTTGGGGGGGAAGCTGGCGCGAAGCGACTGATGAGGGGATAAAAATGGATGATTGACGTGATAAGGTTAAAAACGTGAGAGCGAAAAGTTGTCTTATTTCCCCTCATCCGTTTTGCCTGACGCTACGCTTTCGGCAAAACACCTTCCCCCTTGGGGGAAGGCTATTTTTAATGTTAACGTGCACTTTTCGTTTTATAACGTCATTCAGAGAAAAAGGTTAATTGCTTGTATGCAATTAACCTTTTTCGTGGAATCCCCCACATGGAACGACTGATTGTCCTAAATTTTCTTCTATTTTGCGAACAGTTTGATTTTGGCGACGCCGTAATCGTGACGGGAATCGAGCGACAGGTCGATCAGAACGTTCATATCGGGCGAAGTCACGTTCTCGGCGCGGACGACGATTTCCGCTTCGGCGTGAGCGTCGCGGGCGTTGTGCATTTGTGCGGAGAAGTGCGCCCCGCGCACGACGGTGAGTCCCGAAGAAACGTAAACGTTTCCGTTCACCCATTGCTGCATTTTCAATATACCCGAATCGATAACGCGCACGCGGATAGTGAAATCTTCGCCATCGCCGATAAACGGTTCGCGCTCAAGCGAAACGACGGCTTTGAACGTGTCGAAAGTAAAGAATTGAGTATAACCGGTCATCGCCGCCAGTTCCTCGGCTGTGAATTGCCGCTTGCCGGGATCGCGGTCCGAGCGGGGGAGTCGCTCGTCGTTGTCGGCGAAAAACCCGTCGGCGCAAAGCACGGAATAACGCTCGCGCTCGTCCGTCATGTCGAGATTTACGCGCGGCAGAAACCTCGGAATACAAGCCATAACGCGGTCGGTGAGTTCGTCGACTGTTTTCGGGATCGCAAGTCCGCTCGACTTTTCTATGCACACGGTATTGATAATGCCGTCAATGGGATCGAGCCATTTCTTCGGCAAACCTTTTTCGCCTTTGATTATGCCTAAAATCGCGCCGATCGTACCGGCAGAGCAGTCGGCGTCCTCGCAGCAACCGGCGGCGATGCAGATACTCTTGCCGAAATCGCCCTCGCCGTACAGCCAGCCGAGCATCGTTATGCCGATATTGTTCGGCGCGTCGAAACCGACCGGCGCGTCCGCCATGTCGTCGCCTTCCATATCCTTGACTTTCAGCCAGCACGCGGAGAACGCGCCCGGGACTTCGCGGAACAACAGTTTGCGCGCTTCCGCTGCGTCCAGTCCGTCGCGGTAAGCGTTCCGCACGAGGTTTACGGCTTTGGCGACGGTGCAATCCGCGGGAATATACGACAGACCGATGTCGATCAGCGCGTCGGTATCGTGTTCGATAAACGCCGCGGACTCGACGGCGGCAAAGAACAATTCGCCGTAAGTTCCTTCGTCGGCGTGGTCCACGCAACCGTCGAGATAAGCATAGCGCGTGGCAAGTTCCGGAAGCCCCGGGCAAAGGCACGCCCAGATCTCGCTGCGGATAAAGCATCCGCAACTGTCCTTGAAATAGTTTCCGACGCGTCCCGAAAGCGGGGGAGCGATGCCGCGGCGAAGGTTGGACTTGCCGATGCCGTATTCCGACCAGTTGGGCGTGATATAGGTCAGCCAGTAGTCCGCGAGAATATTTGCCGAAACGTTCGGTCCGTATTCTTCGACGGCGCACAGCCAGGCGATCTGAAGGTCGAGGTCGTCGTTGGGCGGCGGGTTGTGATCGATGTCGGGTTGCATGTACCACTCGACGTCGACCACGCCGCGCTTACATTCGAGCGGCGCGCCCAAAGCACCGCCGGCGTTCTTGCCCTGCCAGCATCCCGCGATCTTGTCGCGAAGTTCGTTGTATCCGAGTTTCATTTTTCCTCCGTTGCCGAAAATAAAATATCGGCGTAACTTTTTGTTATACCGATATTATAATACCATAAAAAGCGAATTTCAACGGCTGAATTTTACCGGGTTTTCGCGATTTTTTACTTTTTCGGGCGGAACGCTCCGGGCGTGGTACCCGTGATCTTGCGGAATTGCGCGTAAAAAGTCTTTATGTCGGCGTAACCGACCTTTTCGGCGATCGCTTCGTTCGAGAGCGAAGTGTTTTCCAACAGTTCCGTCGCCTCGCCGATTTTCAGCGAATTGACATAGGCGTTAAAGCCTTCGCCGGTGAACCGCTTGAACATTCTGGAAAAGTAGGAATCGTTGTAGTAGAAACGTTCGCTTACTTCCGTCAGCGACGGGTTTTCGGCGTAATGCGCGCGCAGCCACCCGAGAATTTCGTCGGTTTTGGCGGACGGGACGGTCGCTTTGTCGCCGCGGACGTATCGCAGCAGCATTATGAGAAACAAATGCAGAAGATCGCTTGCCGCCGATTCCCACGACTCGCGTTTTTCGGCGACTTCGCGATACAGTTCGGTCACGAGAGTGTTTGCCCGCGCGATGTCGGCGCCCGTGAAGTTCACGCACTGATCGCCGTCGCCGCGCTCGTACACGAACGAGAACAGTTCGCGTACCGCTTCGGTTTCGCGGTACAGTCCCGACCCAAGATAGTCGGGCGTGATGAGCACGTTGTAGTACTCGGTGCCGTCGGAAATTATTTCGTGAGTTTGCCCGAAATTGATGAAAACCACGCTGCCGGGACGCGTGCGGTAAACCTTGTCGTCCACGATATGTTCGGCTTCGCCCCTGACAACAAGCACGAACTCGAAAAAGTCGTGCGTGTGTTTTTCGCAGCCGCGGTCGGTTTCGTGCTGCACGACGAAACTTTCGCCGCCGGAGAAAACTTCGTTGCGGTAAAAACCTTTCATTTGCCGTTCCTCCCCGGGGTGCGCGGGTACTGATCCCACAGGTTGTATCTGTCCGCGCTGATTATCGCCGAAACGAGCCGGTCTTTAGCGATCGGTATGTCTTTTTGTATCGATTTTATCAGGTTTTTGACGTATTCGCGCTGCGTTTCGTGGTTCGCCGGGCACGGATTTTTGGTCACGGGCAGCCCAGCCGACTTCGCGTAAGCCGCGATATTTTTCTCGTAGGTGAGAATCAGCGGACGTATAAGCGTCACGCCCGAACGATCCATAAGGTTAATCGGCGCGAAAGTGGACAGCCTGCCTTCATAGAACGCCGAAAGCAAAAAAGTCTCCGCAAGGTCGTCGGCGTGGTGTCCGAGCGCGAGTTTGTTTATGCCTTTTGCGATAAGCAGCGAATTGAGCGCGCCCCGCCGCATTTTCGAGCAAAGCGAGCATGGGTGCGACTCTTTGCGCACGTCGAAAATTATCTGCCCGATGTCCGTGTGTTCGATATGGTACGGAACGTTTTCCGCGGCGCAAAAATCGATAAGCGGCTGAAAATCCGCGTTGCCTATACCGAGATCGATCGTAAACGCGTAAAGATCGAACTTCGCCGGCGAAAATCGTCGGTAAGCGGACAACGCTTTAAGTAAAACCAGCGAATCCTTGCCGCCCGACAGCCCCACGCCCACGCGATCGCCGTCCTCGATCATATTGTAAGTTTCCGCGGCGCGACGCACCGAACCGAGTATTTTTTGCAATTCCATTGTTTTCTCCGTAATAAACCGGGTTGTCTTAAAGTCCCGAAGTCGGCTTTGGATTAAATACACTTTCAGTATAACCCGAGCGGACAAATTTTGCAAGGATTTACGGTAAATCAGTTGACTAAACGCGCGGATTTTTATATAATAGGTCGGAAGGCTTATCGATTACTAAGCAAACATAGATACAGGAGATGCAATCATGAAAAGAACTTACCAGCCTAAAAAGAGAAAGAGAGCCAAGGTACACGGCTTTCGTCAGAGAATGAAGACCGCGGGCGGCAGAAGAGTGCTGTCGGCTCGTCGTCGTAAAGGCAGAAAGAATATTGCAGCGGCACCGCTCGGCGGAAACCGTTAATTCAAGACCGAACGAAGGGTTGTCCGTTTCGGCGATCTCGCAAATTCCGCTGAAAAGCGTCCGGTGTAAACAGGACGCGTTTTTGCGTTAAATAACGGTCACGAAATGCTTGCAAAGAAGAACAGACTCACGAAAAAAGGCTCGTTCGCGTATCTGCACGCGCACGGCGAACGCATACCGGAAAAAAAGGTCAAACTTAATTTCGTCAGGAGTAAAAGCGGCGTTCGCATAGGTTTTCTGGTCAGCAACAAAATAGGTCACGCGGTCGTCAGAAACAAGGTGAAACGCCGTATGCGCGCGATTGCCCGCGAATTCACGGATAAGTTGTGTCCGTGTCAGGCGGTTTTCGTCGTCGTTCCCGGCGTGGATAAACTGAGTTTCGACGAACTGAAAAGACAGATGACCTCGTGTTTTAATAGGGCGAAACTCGTTAAAACTCATGAAGAAGCGTAAAAAGACCGTAACAAGAATAATTCTCGACATAGTGACGCTGCGGTGGCTGGCGGTAGGGCTTATTCTGTTTTACCGCAAGTGTATTTCGCCGCTTACGCCGCCGACCTGTATTTATTACCCGTCGTGTTCGGCGTACATGCTGGAGGCGATCGGCAAGTTCGGCGTAATAAAGGGCGTGACTTTGGGTACGAAGAGATTGCTTCGGTGCGTCCCGTGGGAAAAAGGCGGATTCGATCCCGTTCCTGACAATCCAAAAGGAGATATGAAATGGCTTTTTTAAGCAACGTTTTGCTTTTCGCGGCGGACACGGTAATCAAAGAACCGAGTTGGCTGTGGGAAAAACTGCTGCTGCACGTTTTCACGTTTATCGGCAACTACGGCTGGCGCGTCGTGTTCTTTACGGTGTGCCTGAAACTTTTGCTTTGTCCGCTCGATATTTATCAGCGTTACAAGGCGAGAAAGAACCAGAAAATCACCGAGCAGCTGAAACCGCAGATGGAAAAACTCCAGAAACAGTATGCCGGCGATAAAAACATGCTTGCCCAGAAACAGATGCAACTGAACAAACAGGCGGGTATTTCCTATTTTTCTTCCTGCCTGCCGTCCATCATCACCATGGCGGTTATGTTCTCGCTTCTCGGCGCGCTCAACGAAGTCAGCCAGTATATGAACTTCAAAGAGTACTACGAAATGTACAACGAGTACAACGTGGCGATTGCCGACTACAACGCAATGGACGACGCGGCGAAACAGGCGCTTCGCGATCAGGGCGTAGTCAATCCCGAACTCGTCGACGGCGACGGTAACCCCGTGCTCGAATCCACGCAGTACAGTCAGGAAAGAGTTTACGACTACTATCAGGCGAACAAGACCGGCTTTCTTTGGATCAAGAATATCTGGAGTCCGGACGTTCCCTGGAAAAAGGAAGTCAACAGTTACAATCAGTTTCTGACCAACATCGGCAAGCGTAAAGACGACGCCAAAAAATCCGGTATCGACGACAGTACGCTCGCGTCCATGAAGGGCAGTTACGACGTCGTAATGGGTAAACTTCTCGCCGAAAAAAACAACGGAGCAAACGGCTATCTGGTGCTCCCGATCTTGTCCGTACTGTTCTCGGTAGCGACGCAGTGGCTTACCATGCGTCAGCAAAAGCAATCGGGACAAATGAACGAAGCGATGGGCGGCGGCACCATGAAAACCATGATGTTCATCATGCCCGTCATGATCGGATTTTTCTCGTTGTCATATACCGCGGCGTTCTCGTTGTACCTCATCATCAGTTATGCGTTCTCGCTGATAATGATGCTTTCGTCCAACGCGATCCTGCTTGCAATCGACAAGACCGAAGAGAAGAGAGTCACCACCACCGTGCAGAAGTACGGCAGACCCGATCCCAACGATACCGACAAAAAATAACCGACCTATAAAGAGGCAGAATTATGAAACAAATCGAAGCAACCGGCAAGAAAATCGACGACGCTATCAACGCCGGACTTAAAGAACTCGGAGTCACGCTTTCCGAAGTCAACGTCGAAATTCTCGAACAGGGCGGATTTTTCCGCAAGGCGAAGGTACGCCTGACCGTGGAAGAGGACGATGATCTTTTCGTCAAGAAAACCGAAAAGAAATCCGCGCCCGGCAAATCCGTCGTAAAGCCCGACAAATCCGTCGAAAAACCCGCACCCGTCAGACAGGACAAACCCGCGGCAAAGACCGAAAAGCCTGCGGAAAGCAAGACGGAAGTCAAGAAAGAGAACAGGTCCTCAGCCGAGCGCAAGCCCGCTCCGCAGAGGTTTGAAAAGCGTCCGGGCGCGGACACTCGTCCCGCTCCGATCAAAGCGGAAACCGAAAAACCGGAAACGCCCGAGCGTCCCGTCAATCCCGCACAGGTCGGACTTGCTACCGAATACCTCGAAAAAGTTTTGTCGCTGATGGGCATTGCCGCCGAACTTAAAGTCGACACTTCGCACGGGAGCATCGACATCGACGTGGTTACCGACGACGCGTCCGTCATCGGTCATCGCGGAGAAGTACTCGACGCGTTGCAGATCCTCGCAAAGCGTGCGGTCGAAGAAGGCGACGACAAGTTCGTTCACGTCAACGTCGACAGCCGCAACTACCGCGTAAAACGCGAACAGTCGCTCGTGTCGCTCGCCAACCGCATGGCGGCGAAGTGTATCCGCACCGGCAGAAAAGTCGTGCTCGAGCCCATGAGCAGTACTCACCGCAAGATCATTCACGCGGCACTCACCGATAACGACAAGGTCATCACCAAGTCCGAGGGCAAAGATCCCAACCGCAAAGTTGTTATCCTTCCCAGACGTTATTAAAATAAAATCCCCTCGGTAACCTTTTGCCGAGGGATTTTTTAGGGCTATTTTAGCCATCGCTAATAACCTTAAAAACAGTCTTTTCCGCGCTTTTCGCCGAGATCTCGTTTGACGTACTACCAGTACGCCCGCACTCAATCTCGACAAAAATCATCGAAAAATCCAAGTTTTTAAGGCACAAAGCGTTTTTTGCGGTAAAGATAGCGAGATAATTAAAGAAACGATCGAACGCATATTAGAAACAAGCAGAGCGGAGTTTAGTGCATAATTAACCGCCATCTTGTCCGCAAAAAATTATTAGTGATAGTTAAAATAACCCTATTGATTCCAAATGAAAAACAAATACCTTAATTTTTTGATAGTGACCGGCTTAGGCGCGGCGGTATTCGGCTTGTCGTTTGTAATAACGGGGCAAGCGCTTTGGTATTTGCGCGCAGGCGGGATAATCCTGTTCTTTCTTGGCATCGCGCTACTGCTGATTCCGGCGAAGAAAAAGGAAGAACCGGTCAGGGAAGAGTACCGCTATGCCGTCAAGGAAAGTTTCATGTCCGCGCCCGAACGCGAACTCTATGCGCGGCTTTTACGCGTAATCGGCGGTGATTTCGCCGTTTTTCCGCAGGTCGCGCTCGTGTCGCTTATCGACAAAGTCAATTTCGGCTCGTACCGCAACGAACTTTTCCGCATAGTCGATTTCGCGCTTTGCGACCGTTTCAATCTCAAGCCGGTACTTATTATCGAACTCAACGATGCCAGTCACAAGCGGGAAGAGCGCGCTCGACGCGACGAGAAAGTCCGTTGTATCGCCGCCCGTGCCGGGCTTAACGTCCTTACGCTTGAACTCGACGCCATGCCCGACGACCGCACCCTGCGCAAAAAAATCTTTTCGGAAATGCGGAAGTAGAATGGTAAATGAGTGGAGAGTAAATAAGCAAGGATAATTACTTGATTATATAATAGCATTCCCCCGAGCGGGGAAGGCTTTTCTTTAATGTCATTATTTAAAAGTCACGTGCAGTTTTTCGTTCGCTCTCGTCATCATGAGTGAGCAAAGCGAGCGTGAGGATCGCCGACATTAAACCGCCGATCAACCTTTAAAATATTCGGATTTTCGTCTGCACGTATTCGCACGTGCGCATATATCGTAAAAAAACGGAGAAAAGCCGCTATTTTGCGTTCATGTGCAAATAGAAGAACTTGTTGCGGAACAGCGACGGCGTAGTTCCCTCGTGATAACCGAAGAATTTGACGAAATTGTTTTCGTCCTCGAAGCCGCACGCCGCGGCTATTTCTTTTATCGTGTAGTCGGTGTTTATCAGCAGCGACTCTGCGTAATCGAGCGCGTGCCTGATTATTCCGCTTTTGAGATCGACGCCGAACTGTCGCCGATATATTCTCGATAAATAATCGGTCGAGAATCCGAAATGCTCCGCGGTGCTTTTCGCCGTCACGCGGTAGGGCGCGTTCGCGCGGATATACTCGTCCACTTCGTAGGCAAGTTTGTCGCCTCGCTTTCCCGGCTCGTCCAGCCCAAGCAAAAATTTCATCAGCAGCACTTCGGCAAGTTCGCGCCTTTCTCTCGCGTAATGCATGATCTCGCGCAAAACGCGTTCGCCTCCGTGCGGCGCGGCGGTTTTTGGGAAGAACGGCTCGCCGTCGGGCATGAAGAAATGCAGCCAGTAAAACGCCGTGTGTCCGCGGCTTTCTTCCGTCCCCGCATGTTCTATCCCGGGCGAGAGCAATATAAGTTCTCCCGGACGAAGATCATAGTGTTTTTCGCCTTCGCGGATATGAACTACGCCCGCCGTAACGAGTATAATCTCATAAGTTTCCAGCGTAATCGCACCGTGAATCCATGGCTTATCGGTATCGAACAAGCCCGAATAATCGTATTGTATCGTTTTGTTGTCAAGCGTAATCAAGTCGGATTTTCTCACCTTACAAAGGATTTTTTCATTGATAATTCGCCTGCATTATACTATAATTTAAGCGTAAAATCAACCGAAAAGGAGTGAAAATAATGGAAAATAACAAAATCGTGTCTTTCCGCGACGTGGTCTTTGCGGACGGATTTTGGAAAAACAGATACGATCTTAACAAAAACGTGTCAATAGGAGCCGTCCGCAACAAGTTCGAGGAGAGCGCGCGTTTCGACGCACTCAGATTCAACTATCTCAAAAACGGCAAAATGATACATTACTTTTACGATTCGGACGCGGCAAAGTGGATCGAAGGCGTAGCGTACCTTATCGAGCACGACCGCGCTTCGCAAAAGGATAACGAGGCGTTTATAGACGAACTCGTCGACCGTATGGCGGCGGCTCAGCGCGACAACGGATACCTCAACTCGTACCATCAGCAGATCACGCCCGACGAGATTTTCAAGGACAGAAACCACCACGAACTTTACTGCGCCGGTCACCTTATCGAAGCGGCGGTTGCTTATGACCGCGCCACCGGCAAGAACAAGTTCCTGAAAATAATGGAGAAGTATTGCGATTGCATTTACCGCGCGTTTATCGAAGAAAAGACGGCTGCGTTCATCACGCCCGGACACGAGGAAATCGAACTCGCGCTGATGAAACTTTACCGTCACACCGGCAATAAGAAGTACTTCGATATGGCAAAATTTTTCCTTATTAACCGAGGTAAAAACAACGAGCAAACGATTTACGACAACAACCTTTACGGCTCGCAGGACGACGTCGATATATGTCATCTCAAAGAAGCCAACGGTCACAGCGTGCGCGCGCTTTATCTTTACAGCGGCGTGGCGGATCTGGCGGCGGAAGAGTACGACGAGAAACTATACGCCAACCTCGACACCGTTTTCGACGATATCGTGAACGGCAAAATGTATATCACCGGCGGCGTAGGCTCGACTTACCGTTCCGAAAGTTTTACGGTGCCTTACGACCTGCCCAACGCCACCGCTTACTCGGAAAGTTGCTGTGCGATCGCGTTTATTCTGTTCGCGCTCCGCATGCGCGGAATGAAAAAGGACGCGAAATTCGGCAATCTTATCGAGCGCGTAATGTACAATTCGCTGCTGTCGTCCACCGACCTTGCCGGCAAAGCGTTCTTCTACGAGAACCCGCTGGAAATCGCGCTTCACGAGCGCGACAGAGAAGTCGCGGTGCCCGAGTATAAACGCGAACGCCTGCCCATTACCGAAAGACTCGAAGTGTTCGGCTGCTCGTGCTGTCCGCCGAATATTAACCGATTCTTTGCCGAACTCGGCGACGTTATCGCGGTTGTCGACGGCGGCGAAATCACGATCGAACAGTACGTTTCGTCCGTTGTAAATACCGCGCTCGGATCGATTAGAATCACCGAAAATTACGCCACGGACGGCAAAGCGACTATTTCGTCGAACGACTACGCCGCAGGTAAAATCTCCGTCCGCGTGCCCGAATGGTGCGATAAAATCACCGCTACGCTCGACGGCAAAGCGGCGGCAGTCGCAATCAAAGACGGTTACGCCGAGTTTACGGTCGGCAAATCGTTCTCGCTTTCGCTCGACTTTAACATAAAGCCCGTGTTCGTCGCGGCAAACCCGCTCGTTTCCGCCGACAACGGCAGAATCGCGCTTACATACGGTCCGGTCGTGTACTGCGCCGAGGGCGTCGACAACGGCGACAGGCTGGGCAGGTTGTCCGTGTCCCCGGTAGCCGCCGAGGGCGCAACGCTCGAAAAAGACTTCCACGGTTTGTACTCGATCACCGTCGACGGATTAAAAGACAAAGCGCAAAAATCGCTGTACTTCACCGCCGACAAGTCCGGTTACGAACCCGTCCGCGTCAAGTTTATTCCGTACTTTGCCTTTGCAAACCGCGGCTCGTCCGATATGCTCGTCTGGATCAGAAAAGCGTAACCTTGGGCAGAGTAAAGGAAATTTGATAAGGATAAACAGAACTCTCACAGTATGGGATTCCACGTCGCAACGGCATTGTTTTTTTAGAGAAAACAATGCCGTTGCTCCTCTGAATGACGAGGTAAAACGTAAAGGTATCGTTTTATTTTAAATTTAACTTTAAAAAAGGCTCCCTTGCATAAAGGGAGCTGTCGCGTAGCGACTGAGGGATTGTTAATCAAACGCACACTTCCCGTCATGCCCTGTCATAGCAAAAAAAATCGAACGGGAAGTCTGACTGTTACCCCGTCATTCAGAGCGCGAGGGAACCCGAGCGCGTGGAATCCCCGACATGGAGCGGATAATAATCCTTAAAAAAGGCTCCCTTGTGTAAAGGGAGCTGTCGCGTAGCGACTGAGGGATTGTTAATCAAACGCACACTTCCCGTCATACCCTGTCATAGCAAAAAAAAATCGAACGGGAAGTCTGACTGTTACCCCGTCATTCAGAGCGCGAGGGAACCCGAGCGCGTGGAATCCCCGACATGGAGCGGATAATAATCCTTAAAAAAGGCTCCCTTGTGTAAAGGGAGCTGTCGCGTAGCGACTGAGGGATTGTTAATCAAACGCACACTTCCCGTCATACCCTGTCATAGCAAAAAAAAATCGAACGGGAAGTCTGACTGTTACCCCGTCATTCAGAGCGCGAGGGAACCCGAGCGCGTGGAATCCCCGCCATGGAGCGGATAATTGACTTTAAAATAAAGTAACACGACGAGAAAAGTATTCCGTCGCGTTTTCAGTAGTCTTTCCGTCCGGTGAGGTAGTCGAGAGATTCGCCGAAGAAGTCCGCGATTTTACATAGGTTTTCCAGTCCTATTTCGCGTTGACATAACAAGTACCTCGACAGCGTTTGTTGCGGTATTCTGATATCTTTTGCCACCGAACTCACGCTCCTGTCTTTTATCAATTCTTTCAGCCGCTCGGCGAATTTTTCCGCGTACATATACGATATTTTCTCCTTGCAACAAAAATAATACACCAAACGGTGTAAATTACTTGACATTACACCAAACGGTGTGATATAATTTTTGTAAATAAAATAAAAGGAGAAGGAAAGATGACTGACAAATTGAAATTGTTAAAGAAAATGACGACTTGGGTGACGGCAGCTCTGATAATACTCAATATTGTCGTAGCGATATTATGTTTCGTAGGTTCTCAACAAACTATTAAGACCGGACCATATGTCGAAACGCAAACGAATGCTGCGATGATTGTATACGGTATTATTTTGCTGATAGGAGGCATATTCGGCGCGACGTTCTTTTACGTTTTTATGCTTTGTGTAATAGACTGTTTCGCTAGTATTAACGTAACGAAAGCCGAAACGGAACAAATCGCCGTTACATTGGCAAGTAAGAGCACTTCGGACCATAAAAATACCGATATAAAAAACGGCGAAGCAAGTCCGCTGACTTAAATGTTCAATACTACACATAAATTCCGCGAAAATCGTTCGTTTTCGCGGAATTTTCATTTATATAGCACAGAGAAACGACAATTTGATATTGACAACGACGGGAATTTTTGGGTATAATGGCATTGAAACAATTTTTACCGTGGCGGAGGTTGGCCGTGAACGAAAAGAAAATCGTAGTCGCCGAGAATGTGTTCAAGATCTATAAAAGCGGTTTCGGCGAAGTGAAAGCACTCAACAAATTGAGTTTCGATGTAAACGAGGGCGAATTCGTCGTAATCCTGGGCCCCAGCGGCGCGGGCAAAACCACGTTGCTGAATCTCATGGGCGGTATGGACGGACTAACGAGCGGCGAACTGATCGTCGACGGTGAAAACCTTGCCGGGTTATCGGCAAAGCAACTGACGCGTTATCGCAGGACCAAGGTCGGTTTCGTATTCCAGTTCTATAACCTCATGCCAAATCTTACGGCGATAGAAAATATCGAACTTGCGGTCGAACTTTGTCCCGACGCATTGCAACCGAAAGAAATCCTCGAACGGGTGGGTTTGGGCGACCGCATGCACAATTTTCCCGCACAACTCTCCGGTGGCGAACAGCAACGAGTATCCATCGCACGCGCGGTGGCGAAGAACCCGCGACTGCTTCTTTGCGACGAGCCGACGGGCGCGCTCGATTACGAAACGGGCAAGAAGATTTTACAACTTTTGCAGGACATGTGCCGGGAAGAGAACAAAACGGTCATAATCGTCACGCACAACGCCGCACTTAAAGACATGGCGGATAAAGTCGTGTATATCAAGAACGGAAAAGCCGAGCGCGTGGAAATCAACGCCGAACCTAAACCCGTATCGGAGATCGAGTGGTAATGAAAAGGACGTTCTCGAAAACAGTGTTTCGCACGATAAAGAGCAATTTTGCAAGATTTATCGCGATTACCGCGGTAGTCTTTCTCGGCGTTGCGTTCGTGGCGGGGCTGGGCGCACTTTCGCCCATATACAAGGACACGGTTTCCGACGATTTTCTTCGTCGCGGCGGCGCGGATATCGTCGTAAAAGCAAAAGCCGAAACGGGCTTTTCATCCGACGACATCGATAAACTCGCGGGACTTGACGGCATCGGGAAAACGGTCGCGTTTTCCGTGTTCGATACGGCTTCCGAAGCGGTCAAAGTAACGGACAAAGCCGGCAAAGAATACAACGCCCGCGTCTATCTTTTGCCGAAATACGATCTCGAAATAAACGCGATTACTTTGTCGGACGGCGTGCTTCCCGAAAAGGACGGCGAAATCGCGATCGATCGGTATCAGAACAATACGAAAACGCCGGTGAATCCCGGCGACGAACTTGCGCTCACGCTGTTCGGCGTCGAGAAAACCGCTACGGTCAAAGCCACGGTCGAAAATCCGCTGAACTTTACGAAGATCGAAGAGCCGGATATCGACGAAAATCCGCTGGATCTTATAATATATATCAACACCGCCGTTTTCCCGGTCAAAATTCCTTATGAAGTTCCGTACATGGGGACAATCAAAATCGATCCGCCGGTGACCGACGTTTACGTCCGATTGTCGGGAGCAGGGAATATCGGCGTTTTTACCGAAAAATACGAAGATCTTTCCGCCGCCGCGAAATCGAAGATAGAGGACGCGTTCGGCGCGGATAACGTCGCGG
>CAKQVV010000012.1 GCA_934277845.1 uncultured Clostridia bacterium | reverse complement strand
TAAGGAGGCAATTATGCAAAGTTTGTTGACTGCGATTTTATTCTCAACGCTCGGCTGGGACGACATTTACCCCAACCTGATGGAATCGCTTAATATTTTATGGCAGGGACTTCTGGCGATACTAATAGTCGTGGGCGTCATTATCGCCGTGACTTATATCATGCAGCGCGCGTCCGAAACCGCGCGGGCAAAGAAAGCCGACGACAACGGCAAAACCGATCCGCCGGAAAACGACGAGCGGTAAAAACGGTTGCTTCGGCCGAATTTCCGCAAAGCGAATTTTTGAAAATCTTGCCGTTTTTCCCTTGACAATTATTCAGATATTATCTATAATATTAGGGTTGACTGCGAAAGCGTCCGCCCTGTATGCACCATTAGCTCAACTGGATAGAGCGTCGGTCTACGGAACCGAAGGTTAGGGATTCGAACTCCTTATGGTGCACCAAAACAACCCGCTGTGTATTACACAGCGGGTTGTTTTATGTGTGCCACAGTCGTTCAGCGCTTCGCGCTTACTCATTATACTCCGCTATCGCTCCGTAGTGTTCGCTTCGGCTTCGCCTCGCTCGGTCAGGGTGCGCCACGTCTACTTACTGTGATACTATTTCCTTAATCGCAATACATATTCATTAAACAGCGGCTCTCCATCATATACACTAACAATTTGTTTATAACCAAATTTATAAACTACTAAGAACTTTGTTATAGGACGAGAACTATAAGAACCGCTACCCACTACACCATCAGAACTAATAGTTCCAATCGTACCACTGTTACCGTTAGAAGAAGATATTATTTCAGTATATTCAACTTCAGGTAACCTACTCATCATTTCTTTGTTAAATTCTTTGTACTTCTTTTCATTCCTATACAAAGCACGGATAAATATAATAACAAAACTAAATCCACAAACCGCAAACATTATTACAGGTATTAGCCAAATATAATCCATTCAACAATCCTCCTATTATAAAAACTTGCCACATTATAGTTCAGCAATTTCTTTAAATATTTTTTCGTTATATTCACAAGACCATAATCCATATTTTTCATTATAACTCGTAAATAGACAATCTTCCGTATAAAATGGATAATTCTTGCAAGATGTCTTAAATCTTTTTAACAAAGTAAAATATACATCTTTGTCGTTGACAACAAGATTATGGCAATTTTTACGCCATGCTTGCCCAGTTTCCCAGCCACTATACAAATCATTTAGTTCCGGAACCAAAAAATTGATAACACCACCTACACCAACCGCTTCAAACAAATTGTGATCTTTGGCAGGATATTCACAAATTAAAATATGCAATAAAAGATGTTCTAAATAATCACAATATATTATATTTTTTGCCAACTGCCACTCAAATGGATTTTTCATAGCATATTCCTTTGTTGACAACATTATTGCGTGATCTTCATACTTATGATGCGCCAACAAACCTTCTTTTGTACGTGTACATCTTGGATTTTTATTCCACGACCTAGTCATATAATCGCTTAATCCAATACCATATTTTTGTTGCAAGTAATCGCAATACCCTAAATATGTGAGTTCTTTAACTTTCTGATACTCCGATAAATTCATAATAACATAACTCCTTTGATAATATTAAAAACGGCGTACTCCACCGGGAAGTACGCCGCGAAAAACGCACCTCTCAATGTTGCGACACATTTCCTAATATTAAGGCGAGAGTATACGTTTTTGCCTATAGCACGCCCTTAATATCAGGATATTAAAATGTGTCGCAAGATTATTATAGCATATATTGTATCGATTTGCAAACAAATTTACGATACTCCCGAAATATAACGAAAAACGGCGGATACCGAGAATTTCGATACCCGCCGCGCGTTATTATATTATAGGTTGTAGTAAGGAATAAGGAATATAAGAGAGATCGCGATAAAGATTAAGCCGACGATTAAGAGATAGGCGAAACTGCGTTTCTTCTCTTTTTTCGCTTGTTTGTACTCGTAAAAGTCCTTGTATTTGCGCTTGGTAACGTCGCGGCGCAAGCCGTCGAATATAAGCACCACGGCGTATGCGAGCATATCGAACGCGCCGCCCTCGGTCGCGACGACCAGAAGCCCCACGCACGCAATAACCACGCCTGCCGCGAAAAACGCGTTGCAGAGTATTTTCATTACGGCGACCGTTTCGGTCTGACTGAAAATCCCCTGCGCAAGCATTGCGCAAAACGCCAGAAGCAAGCCGACCGCAAACGTTATCCCGTAGCGGAGCAGGGTTTTTTTCACTGTTCGTCACCCTGCTTTAACTGCTGCGTATAGCGGTCGAATTCCGCCTCGTTGCAATAGACGAAATGCCCCGGTCCAACCTCGCGCATAACGGGCTTGTCGACGCTGTAATCGTGCTCGGCAAGCGGATTGTAGACGATACGTTTACGCATTTTTTCGTAAGCGGGATCGGGAAGCGGGATCGCGGACAACAGCGACCGGGTGTACGGGTGCAGCGGATGTGCGAAAAGTTCGTCCGACGGCGCGAGTTCCACGAGCTTGCCGAAGTACATAACGCCTATACGATCGGAGAAATATTTTACTACCGACAGATCGTGCGCAATGAACAGGATCGTCAGCGACAGACGTTTCCTCAGATCGTTGAGAAGGTTTATGACCTGAGCCTGAATAGACACGTCGAGCGCGGAAATAGGTTCGTCGGCGATAATCAGTTCGGGATTTAATATAATCGCGCGGGCAATGCCGATACGCTGACGCTGACCGCCCGAAAATTCGTGCGGATAACGCCCGGCATGTTCGGGACGAAGCCCGACCAGATCGAGCACGCGGTAAACCTGTTCGTCGATGTAATTTTTGTCCCTGATGCCGCGGATAATCAAGCCCTCGGCAATGATTTCGCGCACGGTCATGCGGGGATCGAGCGACGCGATGGGATCCTGAAAAATCATCTGGATATCGTTCATGATACTCGATCTTTTCGCAAGACGGATTTTCTCGCGTTTTTCCTTTTCGAGCGCGATTTTCTTCTCTTCGTCGGTTTCGGCGGCGAGAAGAGTCTCGTATTCTTCTGTAATCTCCTTTACTCTTGCCGCGCGATATTCCTTGTCGAAATACTTGTCGTCATGCACAGCCGCACGGATATTCGCGGTTTGCTCGCGCAAAACTTCGTGATAGCGTTCTTCGGCTGCCTGCACCTGCGCTTCAAGTTCTTCGACGCGTTTTTCCGCGTCGTCGAGTTGCTTTTCGGCGTCCTCGATTTCGTTTGCGGCATCGGCGACATTCTTTTCTGCGGCTTTAAGCGCGTTCAATTCTTTGAGTTTGGCTCTGTACTCCGCCCTCGCCGCTCTGACCTGTTGTTTATAGGATCCGATGCCGGCAGAAACGCGCACGCCTTTAAAATACACGCTGCCGGAAGTAATGTCGTAAAGTCTGATAATCGAGCGTCCGGTCGTGGTTTTGCCGCAACCGCTTTCGCCGACGAGTCCGAAAACTTCGCCTTTGTAAACTTCGAAATTAACGTCGTCTACGGCTTTGAGCACATTGGTGCCGGACTTGAAATACTGGCACAGATGCTCAACTTTCAGTAGCGGTTGTTGCGTTTTCATAAGACGCCCTCCTTGCTTTCATTCTTTCGATACGTTCCGTGACCGACTTCGGCGGATCGACTTTCGGCGCGTCGGGATGCAACAGCCAGGTAGCGGCATAGTGCGTGTCCGAAACGCGGAACATAGGCGGTTGCTCCTCGAAATCGATTTTCAGCGCGTAACGGTTGCGCTCGGCAAAAGCGTCGCCCTTCGGCGGGTGAATCATGTTCGGCGGAGTGCCGGGGATCGCCTCGAGCGCCTCTTTGGTGTCGAGATCGGGCATGGACGACAAAAGCGCCCAGGTATACGGATGCGACGGCGAGTAGAAAATATCGTCGGCGGTGCCGATTTCCACGATCTTGCCCGCGTACATGACCGCTACCCTGTCCGCCATGTTCGCAACAACGCCGAGGTTGTGCGTAATGAAGATGACCGACAAGTCGCGTTCCTTTTTGACCTTGTTGATGAGTTCGAGAATCTGCGACTGGATCGTCACGTCGAGCGCGGTAGTCGGCTCGTCGCAAATGAGAATATCGGGATCGGCGGACAGCGCGATCGCAATGACGATACGCTGGCGCATGCCGCCCGAGAACTCGAACGGATACTGGCGGTATCTGCGCGCGGGATCGGGAATACCGACCTCTTTCAGCAGTTTGATCGCGCGGGTTTTCGCCATGGCGCGAGTAACTTTGTACGCCACGCCCGAAGCCTTTGCTTTCAGGTAATCGATAACCGCGACTGTCTTTTCGCCTTCGTCGCGTACTTTCGCGATTTCGGCGGCAAACGAATTTTCGATACGTTCCAGAACGTGATCGACATCCGCTTTTGCCGCGGCGACGTCGGCAGTATTGTCTTTCCCGTCCTTGCCGCGCCTGATCGCGTCGAAATACTCTTTTATCGCAGCCGTAAGACTGGACGCGAACGTATAGGACAGCGGATCTTTCACAACCTCGAGCGGATCTATGCTCTGCCTGACCGCCGCAATCATCGCCTTTGCAGCCGCTTTGAATTCTTTTTTATCGGGCGTTTCCGCGGCGAAAACCGCTTTTTTCTCGCCTATCACGGCAAGCGCATACTCTTTCGCCTTGACCGACTTTGCGTGAGAATACTCTACGCCGCGCTTTGCTTCGTCGATGAACGCGAGCATGAAATGCTCGTCGAGGTACTGCCTTAAAAACGCGTTAAGTTCTGCCACTTCGAGATCGGGCAGCGGTTCGGTCGCGAAAGTCAGGTAATAACCCATCGCGAAGAAGTTCGGCATAGGCTTGCTTTTCGCTTCCGTAAGGATTTCGCGGATAAGTTCCAGCGAAGTCTTTACCGCTTCGTAGTCGCAGGTATCGTTGTGTTTTGCTTTCTTTCCCAGCAGATCGCCGAAAAAGTTTTTCGCCTTTTCTACGATCGACAGTCTGATCTGCTCGTCGATCTTTGCGACAGCGTCTTTCAGTTCCTCGGCGCGATCGCTGACGACGTAAGGATTCTCGGCACGGGCGGCGCTAGCGAGGATCTCTTCGATCTCGCCGCGAATACGCTCGGTCGAGTTCTTTTCGATGCGGAACAGCGCGTCATCGATGTTTTCGAGCGCGTCCTCCGCGCTTTGTCTGGCTCGGTTATAGGCGTTTTCGAGTTCGAGATGTTTGTACTCGAATTTATCGAAATCAGCGCACATCTGCCTGTTTTTCAGTTCGCTTTCCTTGTCGAGGCTTTCACCCATGGCTTCGTCCATGCGCTCGCGGACTTTTCTGAGCATGTAATTAAAGTCGCTGCGGGACTCTTTCTGATTGCGCTTGCCTTTCAGCAGCATCGCTTCGGTAAGTTGTTTACCTACGCGCATGATCGGATTGAGACTGGACATGGGATCCTGGAAAATCATGGCGATTTTGTCGCCGCGAAGCCGGTGAAATTCCTCTTCGCTGATCTTCATGAGATCTCTGCCGTCATAGAGTATCTCGCCGCCCTCTTTGATCGCGTTGCCGGCAAGTATGCCCATGACGGCGCGGTTGGTGACGGACTTGCCCGAGCCGCTCTCGCCCACGATCGCGAGCGTTTCGCCCTTGTAAAGATTGAACGAAATGTCGCGCACCGCCTGCACGTTGCCGTCCGCGGTACGGAACGAGATTTTCAGATTGTTTACGGAAAGTTTCAGTTCTTTTTGTTCCATGACTGCACCTCGCTTATTCGCTGCCGCGGAGCGACGGGTTGAACGCGTCGCGCAAGCCGTTTCCGAACAGGTTGAAACTCAGCATCAGGAGCGCCAGGAATATCGACGGAAACAATATGATATGCGGGAAAGTGGAAAGGTACGGCTGTCCGGAAGCAAGCAAAGTGCCTACGCTCGTGAGATTGCCCGACGACAGGTTGATTATGCCGAGATAACTTAGGTTCGTTTCCGAATAGATCATGCCGGGAATAACCAGCACGCTGCCGGTAATGAGCGTACCGAGCGCGTTGGGGAAAATATGCTTGAACATAAGCCGTGCGTCCTTTGCGCCCAGCGTGCGTGCGGCAAGGACGTATTCCTGATTCTTATAGCGATAGAACTGCATGCGCGTCCGGGACGCGATCGAGAGCCAGCCGGTAAGGAAGAACGCGATGAACAGTATCAGCATCTGACTTTTCGCACCCATATAAAGTTGTAAAAGCGTGATTACGATCATGAACGGCACTGCCGCGAGAATATCGGAAATACGCTCCATGATGAGGTCGATTTTGCCGCCGTAATAACCCTCGATCGCGCCGTAAATCGCGCCCACGAAAAGGTTGACGGAAGCCACGAGTATCGAGAAAATGAACGAAAATCTCGCGCCCGACGCAAGCGCCGTCAAAATATCCTGCCCGGTCGACGTGGTACCGAAAAGGAACAACGGTTCTTTGATTCCGTCTTTAAGAACGTGAGCGTGATTGTAGATATAATACTCGTAATAGTTGACGCGAACTTCCCAGCCGGTGTCGACGGGGATCGCGTACTCGTACTCTACGCCGTCCGGCTCGGGAATACGAAGCGAATCGTATTTGTCGATTCTCTCCTCGCCCACGGCGTGCGACTTGTAAACGGGGATAATATTTCCGTTCTCGTCGTAAACGGTCTGAGTCTTGCCCTTGTAGCGTCTGGTCTTATAGTAATAGTTCGCGTCGGTAGTGTCCTGAACCGCCTCGGGTCTGTCCTTTTTCCTTATCGTCGGATAAAGGACCTGTATACCGGTTTCTTTCTGATAAGCCTGAAGTCTGAGATACTCGTCGTTGTTCAGGCGCATATAAACCATGCCGGTCTTGTGGTACGAATCCATGCGGAAACGATATATCTTGTTGCCTTCGACCTCGACGATTTCGTACTCCTGATTCTTGACGGCGTTGTGTCCGGTTTCCAGCCCCATCGCGTAAAGTCTGCGGAACGCTTCTTCGTTCATTTCTTCCCGAGAACAGCCGTCCCAGAACGAAGTGTTCGCAAACAACTTGTTTTTCGGGCGCGTAAAGGTGTAGTATGCGTCCGAATAATTCACCGTATAAGCAGTGCAGAACGGCGCGATGATCGCGAAAAGCACGAGCGCGAGAATGATGCAAGCAGCCACGACCGAGCCTTTGTTCTTGCAAAAACGTCGGAAAGCGTCGTGGAAATAGCCCACGGGTTTAGTCTTGAACTCAAGCTCGTGCGAAAAGTCCTGCGCTTCGGCGAACTCGAATTTTTCTTTGGGTATGTTCTTCATTTCGTCCATATTACTTCGCCCCCATTCTGATTCTGGGATCAATAAAGCCGTAACTGATATCGACGACTATGCCGGCGAGCAAGCCCACGAGCGTGTAGAAACCAGATAAAAGCATAAAAAAGTCATAGTCGCTGACCTGTATCGAAGTGAGGTACAGTCTGCCAACGCCGGGGATCGCGAAAATGTTCTCGATGATCATCGATCCCGAAAGCACGCTGACGAACTCGCTGAGTATCATCGGAAAAATCGGCACCATGGCGTTGCGGAGCGCGTGGCGAACGGTCGCCTGACCGCGCGTAAGCCCCTTTGTGCGGGCGAGCAGCATGTATTCGCCGGTGAGTACTTCCGTCAGTTCCGCGCGCGTAAAACGCGTGTAACCCGCGATAGAGCCGAGACACAGCGAAAGCGTCGCCGGCATCATCGAACGGAACATGCTCCAGGTAAAGTACTCGGTGCCCGTATTCATCATCAGCGGAAACCACTGGAGTTTGAAGCAAAGAACGTACTGAATAAGGAACGCATACACGATGGACGGCACGGAAATCATAAGCATGACGCCGGTGGAGATCACCTGATCCTGCCACTTATTCTTCTTGAGCGCGGCAAAAATACCCAGACCGATGCCGACAGGCACGCCGATCAGCGTGGAATACACGTTGATGAGCACCGTGGGCGGGAGGCGCGAAACGAACGCGTCCCATACGGGCTGGTTTTTGTACTCGGGCATATTGACACCCACGCCGAAATCGCCGTACATGAAAATTCTCTTGAGATAATTGAAAAGCTGCACGGGGATCGGGTCGTAATATCCTCTCGCTTTTATCGCGGCTTCCAGCATCGCTCTGTCCGTGCCGATCGCGTCCTGTATCGTGATAGGCAAAAGTTTGATAAGGACGAAACACATCAGCATAATTACGCAGAACGAAAGCAGAAGCAACCCGATACGCTTGAGAACGTATTTGAACATATACATTATAGGTAACTCCTCTTACCGAATAGATTAAATAACTTTCCCGGATAAGGAATTATTTTAATCCGTCGCCGATAATTTACGGTTAAAAAAATTCCTGAACAAATACGCAAAGAGCGAAGACATAAATCTGCCTTCGCCCTCTACGTTATTGTACACCTGAATTACTTTTTATAATCAAGCGTTTTGTTGGGCTGCGAAGCAACATAATCGGTCCATGCCGTGTCGCTGTAGTTATAGGTCATATAACGAACGCCGCCGTAAGACATGAACGTGTTGTATTCGTAAGTCGCATATTCGGTCTTGTAGGAGTGCAACTGCGCGGTGAACGAATAGAACGTCGGGATATCCCAGTAGGACTGGAGCGCAGCCTGTTCGAGAGCCGCTATGATTGCGAGTTTGCTATTGACCGGGTACTGTCTGAAGTCTTTCGTACCGCTTTCTTTACCGTTAAGGCTGTCATACCAGTCCTGAATGGTCAGCGTGTACTCTTCGTCGGCGCCTTCCGCATTCTTGATGGTCAACTTAATCGACTCCTTGGTCGTATCCCAGTTGGAGTTATAACGCAGGTTGTTCATGTTCGTGTCGACTTCGGAACCGATAAAGTATGCCGGATTCCAGGCGCCGCCGCTGAAGCCGCTCGCCGGAGCAACTTCGAACTGACCGCTACGGAAATCTTCCGCCCACTTTTTGCCGTGAGTTCCCTCGAATTCGGTCGAGAATCTACCCTCTAGCACGGTGCCTTTCATAAGTTCCGTCCAGGCTTTGTCAAGGAAGTCATAGTGTCTGCGAGTAGCTGCGGTATCTTCGCTGGTACCGAACTTAAGAACGACTTTGTCGGTGTCCTTAATGTCGCCGTCTGCTTTAGCCGCGGCATAAGCCTTGTCGACGAGCTGGCGTGCAAGCGTAATGTTGTAACCGGTAAGCGCGTCCTCTGCGTCGTCGATGTTGTTGTAGGTGGTTTCGCCCACTTTCCATTTTCCGTCGCCGAGGTCCTCTGCTCCGTAAGTAATGAGCAGCGCGCGTTTCGCTACTTCGGCATCGCGATAACGACCGCCGTTAGCGACGTCGTAGTAGTGCATCGAGTTGAAGTAGCCGAGACCTGCGAGCGAACTGGTGGTAGCCGCCTGAGCATAAGCCGCGCGGTCGATAGCGAGCGAAAGCGCTTTACGGAAATCGAGTTGCATCAGAATGGTCTTGTTTACGCCATCCTTTTCGTTCTTTTTCAACGCTTCGCGGGAGGACTGCAAGTGTACGGAAGCGACGAGGTCGCTGGGCGTAAAGACAGCCTGCGAAGAAGTACGGTAGGTCGCCGCGACGGACGGATCGATACCGATCTCGTCGAGTTCGCCGAGCTGGAAAGCCTGCCATGCGGTGTTCCATTCGGGGATAGTGCGGCAGACGATATTATCGGTCTGGTACTGTCCCTTGTATTCGTCCATATTGTAACCGTACCAGTTAGCGTTCTTGGAAAGCGTGTAGGTCGAGCCTGCCTGATAATCGGTCAGCATATACGGGCCCCAGCTTGCGGTGGTCGCAAGCGACGAGCCGTAGGTGCTGGTCCAGAGCGTTGCGCCCGCTGCCGGCTCTTTTTTGCTGGCTTCGTAAAGGTCTTTCTTTACGAGCGGGAGATCCTGCATATAGTATGCGGTTTCATAGGTAAGATTACCGTTTTCGTCGATAAAATTGAACGTATTGTCGAATATCAGGGTAATCTCGTATTCGCCGGTAGCCATGATGCCGACGTCGCTCATCGGCATAGCGGGATAGGTGTAGTAGGTCACGAAGAAATCAAGTTCCTCGTTCGGCTCGGTCTTCCAACTTGCAAGTACTTTTTCCCAAGTCGCTTTAAGCGCAGCGTCAGCCTTGATTTCGGAGAGTTTTTTGCCTTCGAGAGCAAGGATTTCTTCTTTGGTTGCATCTACCGCCCCATTAAAACCATTTTTGGCGATATACTCGGCAACCATTGCCGCGGTATAACTTTCCGGGAAACCCATGAGGGTACGCATACTGCACAGCGCCGCACCGTATTTTTCGGTATTTTCCTCGGTATTTCCCAACGTAAAGACAATCTTGTCGTCAAGGTCGGTAACGTAATCGGTATACGGACCGTCAGCCGGGAACCAACCGGAAGAACCCTGATATACATAACTTCTCGCGTTATGTAAAATCGCGTTGCCGCCGTAATATTCGGAAGCAAGACGGTTTTTAAACTTCGGATCGAGGGTCTGTTCCATCGAGTAAACGAAATCCTCTGCTTTGATCGCCGTGCCGTCGTTCCACTTAAGGTCGTTGCGGAGCGTGATTTTCCAGGCGCGTTTGCCGGTGGTACCTGCGGGAATACCCCACTTCTCGTTGCCGGCATAGGTCGCGGTTACGTCCTCGAGTTTGGTCGCCGCGGAATACTTAACCGCGAAAACGCCGTCGATGATTTCGCCTTTGTCATCGCGTTTGAAGTCGAACTCGAAGAACGAGCTGCCAAGATAGTTACTGATCTGTCTGTCGTTGTTGTCGGTCTGCGAAAGCAGATTCCAGTTGGACGGACTGGTCACCGTGTAAATTCTGTAGGTATAAGTGTTCGTGGTGCCGTCATCCGGCTTGTTGGGACCGGGCTTATTTCCCCCCCCCGCACAAGCAGTCATACCCAGCGTCAAAGCAATGGTCAACGCCAAAGCAAGCGCTATGAACGATTTTCTGAATTTTGCCATTTCTATTGTTGCCTCCTGTAAAAAAATTTTTATTTCCGCATTACGCCTGCCCGACGCAGATGCGGCAATAAGTTACCGAAGTAATATTAAAACAACGAAAACGCCGTGTATTCCGATTTGTAAACTTCTTTGTTTTGCAAAAAAACTTTACTTTCGAGCGTTCGTGCGTCGTTTTTTGTTATTTATTATAACGTTATACAAATAATATGTCAATCATTTTAACTTAATTTTAACCAAATTTTCACAATTCTCGGCAAGTTTTTCGGCGTTTTGCGCTCAGAATCACGAAAATAACGCCGTTTCCACCGTAAGACAGGAAAATCCTCTCGTCTGCCCCGCAAAAACACCGTTCCGGAAAAAGACAAGAGGATAACTTGTGTGATGGAATTATGATAATTCAGCGTAATAAAGCGATAATTTAATGGGTTAAAGCGTTGCCCGGTAATGCTTTACGGGTACTCCCCCGGCGGTCTATCCTCTTACGAAAAGGTAAACGACGATGATTGCGGCGGCTAAAAGCAACGCGAGAACGACCGCGAAAAAGATAATCGCGAGAATACCGACGGCTTTACTTTCGGAACGGAAACAGCCGCCCGTGCATGCGAGCGAGATTATGCCGGTAAGAGCCTGCGCGCCGTAAGCCATAAGCGACACGGGAATAACGACGATGAGCGCGATGCCCGCACCGGCGTTATCGCTTGCGTTCACGTCGGCAAGCGCGCCGAAAAGGAACAGCGTCGCGAACAGGAAACATGCCAGCGACAGTACTCCCAGTACCGCTCCTGCTATAAGTCTGCCTTTTTTCATAATTTTCACCTCTTATTATATAATGTTACGGCATAAGGGTTGTAAAGTACGTATCCTTATATATCCTCTCTTCTCACCTGTTGCCGCCGGGATTCTTGTATTCGACGGAAACGCGGACGGGACCGGACGCGGTAACTTTGTAGAATTCGAGTCGGTCGGAATATTCGTAGATCAGCATATTCGGATCCATGCGCGTGCGGAAAATCGCGGGCTTTTCGGGCGCGGTTCTCGGGAACGACGCTGTAACGTCGTCCGTGTTTCCCCGGTCGTTTCTTCCGAAGTCCCTTGCGGAACTGCCCGGAAAATCGTCGCGCGAGAAGTCGCGGTCGTCGGAAAAGCCCCGGTCGCGGCGGGAAAAGTCGTCCGCGCTTCTTCCGTCGTCGAAAGAATCCGCCCTGCGCGAGTTTTCGGCGTCGCGCTCGGGATAATAACTCAGAAATCCGGGATCGCCGCCGGTATATTCCGGTCGCGACGGTTCGCGGTCGACGTTATAACTGAAAAATTCGGTTTTGCCGTCAAGCGTCCTGTCGCTGCCGCCGCTGCGGTCGAAACTTCGCGAAAAGTCGTTGCCGCTTGCGTTGCCGCGGTTAAAGTCGTCGCCGTAACCGCCGTTATATGCTCGGTCGAAGCCGTTTTGCACGCGGTCGGCGGTCGGCTGCGGAGCGTATTGCTGCTGCGGTTGATACGGTTGCTGACCGTAAGGCTGCGGTGCGGATTGCGGCTGCGGCGCGTATTGACCGTAACCGGGATAACCCTGCGGCTGACCGTAACCGGGGTTTTGCGGATAAGGCTGCCGGTACGGCTGTCCCTGCGCGGCGGGCGCGTTCGGATCGGGTTGGACATAGCCGGGATTTTGCGGCGGCATATTCGGGACGTATTGTCCTGTCGGCGGGTTTATGCCGCCCTGCGCGCCTTCGACGAACTGCACTCTATCGGAGTTCTCGGTCATTTCTTTGACGTAACCGGCGGATCTTCCTTCGCCCGCGCTCTTTTTCTTGTCGGCACGGTGCATAAACGACAGGCATGCGAGTGCCACCGCGAACACGCAGGTGACGCACAGTCCGAAAACGTACACGCCCCACACCGACGAAAACGACGTGCGGGTGACGGCGGTGACTATCACGAAGAGCAACGAATAAGCCGCCGGAACCCACAGTCCCAACCGAAACAACAAAAATTTCAGAATTTTGAGTAAGCCGTGTCCCAGCCACCCGAAAAACGAGCCTGCGACTTTCATTCGTTTGTTCTCCTTTTTTGCGTAACGCCCGGGTAAAATCGGACTCGGGCGTTAACGTTCTTTGGTATTTTTATTCTTTACTTTATTATATCGGTACCCATGTAAGGAACGAGTACGTCGGGGACGCGGACGGATCCGTCGGAATTCTGGAAGTTTTCGAGGATCGCCGCCGTGGTTCTGCCCACCGCCAGACCGCTGCCGTTGAGCGTATGCACGAAACCGGTCTTTCCGTCGCGGGTGCGGTACTTGATGTTCATTCTGCGCGCCTGATAGTCGACGAAGTTCGAGCAGGACGAAATCTCGACGTATCTGTTGTAGGACGGGAGCCAGACTTCGATGTCATAGGTCTTTGCCGACGAGAAACCGAGGTCGCCCGTCGACAGGCAAACGACGCGGTACGGAAGCCCGATCTTCTGCAAGACGAGTTCCGCTTCTCGCGTGAGCGATTCCAGTTCGTCCCAACTGTTTTCGGGCATGGCGAACTTGACGAGTTCGACCTTGTTGAACTGATGCTGACGGATAAGCCCTCGGGTATCTCTGCCCGCGCTGCCCGCTTCTCCGCGGAAACACGCGGTGTACGCGCAGTAGTAATACGGGAGTTTGTCCGCGTCGATCACTTCGCCGCGGTGCATGTTGGTCACGGGGACTTCGGCGGTCGGGATCAGGAAGTAGTCGGTGTTCTTGACGGCATAGGCGTCCTCTTCGAATTTCGGAAGTTGTCCGGTACCCGTCATGCTGTCGCGGTTGACCATGAACGGCGGGAAAATCTCGGTATAGCCGTTTGCGGTGTGGGTGTCCAGCATGAAGTTGTAGATCGCGCGTTCCAGCCTTGCGCCCAAGCCGCGGTAGACGGTAAAGCGCGCGCCGGTGATCTTCGCGGCTGTCGCGGGATCGAGAATATTCAGCGAGTCGCCGATATCCCAGTGCGCTTTGGGTTCAAAGTCGAATTTCGTCGGTTCCATAAACTTGCGGATCTCGACGTTTTCGCTGTCGTCCTTGCCGAGCGGAACGGACTTGTCGGGCATATTCGGAATGGACAGCATAGCCATCCTGAGTTTCGATTCGACAGGCGCAAGTTCGTCGTCGAGGGCTTTGATCTTGTCGCCCACTTCTTTCATGCGCTCGATGATCCCGGACGCATCTTTCTTTTCTTTTTTAAGCGCGGCAACCTGCGCGGACTCGCGGTTTCTCTCTGCTTTCAGCGTTTCCACTTCGCGCAGGATCTCGCGACGACGCTTGTCGAGTTCGAGAACTATATCCACGTCGTACTCGCCGCTGCGAGTCTTCATAGCCGCTTTTACGAGGTCGGCGTTTTCCACAACGAATTTTACGTCTAACATAAATCAAACCTTCTTGGTGAAATTATACCGCTATTATATACCAACGAAACGAAAAAATCAAGGGTTCGCCGCTTTTTGCCAGCCGTTTTTACGAAAAAGTTGATTTTACCGTGCGACGGCGGCGTTTTACGGTTGTTTCACGTCATTTTCTCCCGCGTCCGCGCGCTTTACGAACGGGAAAATACGCCTCAGTTCCTCGCGCGTGAACCATTTCAGACCTATTATCGCCGCGACATAAGCCGTGATCGCAGCCGTTCCGGCCAGCGCAAGCGCGAAAATCGGTTTCAACGATTGCGCCGCATGGGTTATCGCAAGTCCTGCTGCCGCAAACGCGACCGAAGCCGCGACGGGCGCGATCAGTTTTTTCGGATCGGCACAGAGAGAAACGCGCCTGACAAGCGCCGCGACGTCCAGCACGGCGGTGACGGCATAGCAAAGCACCGAGCCTATCGCCGCGCCGCAGATACCGACGAAAAACAACGACGCGGCGGTGACCGCGATCTTTACGATCGCGCCGAAAAGCAGGTTGCGGGCGGGTATCTTCGCTTCGCCCAAGCCTTGCAACGCGGCTGTCGCGACCTGAATCACGCCGACGTAAAACACCGAAACCGCCGATATGCGAGTAAGTCTTATGGTCGTGAGTATTTGTTCTTCGTCCAGTCCGCGCGAGTACAATAGGCGCACGATCCCGGGCGCGAACACGCCGAGAGTCAGCGAGCACACGAGTCCGCACGCGCAGCACAGTTTCAGCGAGAAACCCGCCTCTTTCGCAACTTTTCCGGGATCTTTGCAGCACTTCGCCACGCGCGGCAACAACATCGCCGAAAACGCGAAAATTACCGCTGTCGGCATGTTGATCAGCGTCGTCACCGTGCCGCTGGTAAGTCCGTAGGCGGCGGTAGCATTCGCTTTGCTTGCTCCGAGATACGACAGGATATTGATGACCAGTACGCTGTCGGCAAGTCCCGTGAGCGGCATCACCAGCGAGCCGAACGCGACGGGTACAGCCACCGCCAGCAGCGCGCGCAGGGTTTCGCGGACGGTGACGACATTCGGGGCTTTGTTTTTCCTGCAACTGCTTTGAAGTCCCGCTTCCGCCGCGCCGAGGCACATTTCCGCCGTAATATCCCCCGTAAACTCGGAGTCCGCGGCTTTCGTCACGGCATTCGCCGGCTCTAAGGCAATTCGTTCGGTTTCTCTTATTTCGGCTTTGGTTCTCTCATCGGCGGTTTTTCTTCTTTCACGTTCAAAAGCGGTTTCGCCGGTTAAATCGAAGAACGCTTCGTCCGCGCCCGGTTCCGCCGACAACGCACGGCGCGCGGCGTACTCCCGATTCTTGTTTCTCGCTCTCGCTCCTATAAGATAGGTAAGCGCGAGAATAACTGCGGCAAAAAGTTCGGACAGCGAAACGCCGACCAGTGCGCCGAAAACGCCGCAGGCATAGCCGCGAGGCATGAGTTTCAACGCAAAGTACAGTCCGAAAATCAGTTTGCCTGCCTGCTCCGTCAGTTGAGAAACCGCACCCGGCAGCATGTTTTCCCTGCCCTGAAAATAGCCGCGGAAACACGAGATTATCGCCACGAA
The DNA here is from genome assembly GCA_934277845.1 of uncultured Clostridia bacterium. Taxonomy (GTDB): domain Bacteria; phylum Bacillota; class Clostridia; order Christensenellales; family Pumilibacteraceae; genus UBA10677. Next base: position 10,160 of record CAKQVV010000012.1, on the reverse strand, counting down.
CAGCACAGCCGGGGCAATCCCGTAATACGCGATTTTCGCCTCGGCGTTGCCCTGAATCGCAGCCGCCGCGCCGCCGAAAATCAGCAAAAGCGCGCTCCCCGCAAGTCCCGCAACCGATAACGCCGCAAGCGACACTTTCAGTACGCGCGTCGCGCCGCGTTCGTCGCCGTCCGCAAGTTTTACCGCCACAAGCCGCGAGATCGCGACCGGCAGCCCGCCGCTCGAAACCGTAAGAAGCAGCACGTACAACGGGAAAACCAGTTGATACAGTCCCATTCCTTCGCCGCCCAGAACGTTGGTGAGCGGCACGCGGTACAACGCGCCCAGCAGTTTTGCCGCCACCGAAGCCGCCGCCAGCATGCCCGCTCCCGTAAAAAGATACCCGATGTTCTTTTTCATTTACGTAGTATGCGCGTTTTTGCAAAAAGCGTTGCGCTCTGTTGCGGATATGCCTGCTATTATATAAGGATAGTTATCCGCTCCATGCAGGGGATTCCACGCAAACGCCAGTGCGTTTGCTCTGAATGACGTATTAAAAATAAGGCTGCACGTTATTATTTTTAAAGTAAAACGATTGCTTTTCGTTTTATCCTGTCATTCAGAGATAAAAAATATTCGCCCCGCATAATAGGACGAATATTTTTTATCGCGTAATCCCACACGTGTGGGGGAAATTACTTATCCTTATTTTTACTTAACCACCGTATAACCTGCTTTCACGACTGCTTTTTCCAGTACTTTGTCGGCGATGTCCTTGTCGAGTTTTACGACGGCAAGTCCGGTTTCGTGACTGACCTCGGCAGACTCGACGCCCTTGACCGCTTCCAACGCGTCCTTTACGCGCTTCGAGCAATGTCCGCAGCTCATACCTTCGATTTTCAAAGTTTTTTCCATGGTTTTTACCTCCGTAACCAAATTATTGTTTTCGTCGCGATGACGACGATTATAACGAATTTCTTTTTCGGGATTGAACAGGTTAAGCCTGAGCGCGTTGCACACCACGCAAACGCTGGACAAACTCATTGCCGCCGCGCCGAACATGGGATCGAGTTCCAGACCGGTGAGCGGTATCCATAACCCGGCTGCGAACGGAATACACAGCGCGTTGTATATAAACGCCCAGAACAGGTTTTCCTTGATGTTCGTCAGCGTGCGCTTGCCCAGCCTCAACGCTTCCGCCACGCCCGACAGTCCCGCTCCCGACAACACGACATCCGCGGCGTCGATCGCAACGTCGGTTCCGGCACCGATAGCAATACCCAGATCCGCGGCGGTAAGCGCGGGCGCGTCGTTCACGCCGTCGCCCACCATCGCGACCTTACCTTGTTTTTTCAGTTTAGACACGACTTTTTCCTTGCCGTCCGGCAACACTCCGGCGATAATCTCGTCCACGCCGGCGGCTTTACCGACCGCGTCAGCCGTGCGCTCGTTGTCGCCGGTGAGCATAACCGCCCTTATTCCCATGCGTTTCAGCGCGGCTATCGCCTGCTTGCCGTCCGTCTTGATCGGATCTGCAACCGCGATCACTCCCAGCAGTTTGTTATCCGCCGCAAAGAACAACGGCGTTTTGCCCTCGCCGGCAAGTTCGTCGGCACGTCGCAATGTTTCTTCGCCGATGACCGCGACCGAGCCTATAAACTTCGCGTTGCCGCCGTAAAGCGTTTTGCCGTCGAGTTTACCGGACAAGCCGTTGCCGGGACGCGCCTCGAACCCGTCGACTTCGGCGGCGGTCAAGCCTTTTTCCGCCGCATAATCGGCAACCGCTTTGGCAAGCGGGTGTTCGCTCTTCTTTTCCAGCGCGTAAGCCAGAGTAACGAGTTCTGTTTCGTCGCCGTCCGCCGAGATGACGTCGGTGACGACAGGATGCCCCGCCGTGATCGTGCCCGTCTTGTCCAGCACGACTATATCGATCTTAGCCGCCGTTTCCAGTGCTTCGGCGGTCTTGAACAAAAGACCGTGTTTCGCGCCCTTGCCGCTGCCCACCATGATCGCCACTGGAGTCGCAAGTCCCAGCGCGCACGGACAGGAAATGACGAGCACGGAAATCGCGCGGGCGAGGATAAAGCCCATATCCCTGCCTGCGATCGCCCACGCTGTCGCCGTCACGATCGCGATACCGATGACTACCGGCACGAACACGCCCGAAACCTTGTCCGCGATCTTTGCGATCGGTGCTTTGGTCGCCGCCGAATCTTCGACTAGTTTTATTATCTGCGCAAGCGCGGTGTCCTTTCCGACTCTGGTTGCGCGGCATCTTAAAAATCCCGAAGTATTTATTGTCGCCGCGCTTATCTTGTCGCCTTCGGTCTTGTCGACGGGTACGCTTTCGCCCGTGAGCGCGGATTCGTTCACCGCCGAAAAACCGCCGATAACCACGCCGTCGGCAGGGATACTCTCGCCGGGACGCACGACGAACACGTCGCCCACCATGACTTCGGACGCGGGAACGGTCACTTCTTTGCCGTCGCGCTCGAGCGTCGCGGTCTTGGGCGTAAGTTTCACAAGACTTTTGATCGCGTCGGTAGTCTTGCCTTTGGCGCGCGCTTCCAACGTTTTACCGACGGTAATCAACGTGAGTATCATTGCCGCGGACTCGAAATACAGCCCGTGCAGGTACGTCATCGATTGCGCATGGTCGGCGGTCGTCATCATGAACATGACGGCGATGCTGTAAAGATACGCCACGCCCGAACCCATCGCGACCAGCGTGTCCATATTCGGCGAGCCGTGGATCACGCCCTTGAAACCGCTGACGAAAAACCTGCGGTTGATGACGAGTATCAGCGTGGTGAGCAGCAGTTCGATCAGCGCGAGTGCCATGTGATTGTGGTTCAGCGCGCTCGGCAGCCACCAGCCCCACATGACGTGTCCCATCGAAATATACATCAGCGGCACGAGCACGACGATCGACGAAACGAGGCGTTTAAGTAAGTCCTTTTCCGCGGCGTTTTCGCTCTTTTCGGGCGTAACCGCGCTGTCATCGCCGCCCGCAGCCGTCGCGCCGTAACCCGCCTTCACGACGGCGGAAATAACCGCCTCGTCGCCTGCCGTTCCCTCGACGCCCATATCCCCCGTGAGCAGATTGACCGAACATGAAGTTACTCCGCTCACTTTTTTCACGGCTTTTTCCACCCTTGCCGAGCAAGCCGCGCAACTCATTCCGGTAACTTTGTATTGTTTCATAATTTTTTCACTTCATCAGTCTTTCGACGACCAGCGCGAGTTCTTCCGCCGTTTCCGTCTTGCCGGCGCACAGATCCGTCGCGACGCAGGTGCGGATATGCGTGGAAATAAGTTCGCGGTTGACGGCGTTGAGTGCCGCCACAGCCGCCGAAACCTGCGTGATTATGTCCGTGCAATACGCGCTGTTTTCTACCATTTTTTCTATGCCGCGCACCTGTCCTTCGATGCGTTTCAGCCTGTTCACAAGCGCGTTACGCGCTTTTTCGCCGCGGTCTTTTCTTCTGCCGCAACACTCGCAAGCGGGCGTTTCCGCAATCGGCGCACCCTCGCAGTCCGCGCACCCGCAGGCTCTTTCGTTTCTGATTTCTTCTTCGTTCATAAGTTTTACCTCGGATTTTCAATATACCCCCTATGGGTATTATAATAGTACTCCCGCCTTGAGCGCATTGTCAAGCGTTTTTAATAGTATTGCCGAAAAAGATAAATAAATGTGGTCGCCATAGTCGTTCCATGCAGGGGATACTTACGGTCGCGGAACGCCGCTCCCTCAGTATGACGTAATAAGAGTTGATCCGCACGATATAATTTAAAGTAAAGCTGTTCCCGTGTTACCTCGTCATTCAGAGAAAAAAGGCAATTACCCTGATCAACGGGGCAATTGCCTTTTTTTGCGGAATCACATACTATGAGAGAAATATTGTCTTTTTATTGTCTCGTTACTTCACTATCTTTTTCGCTTTTTTGCGGATAGCCTTGATCGCGGGTTCGACCAGAATCACCAACGCTACTACCACGAAAATGCACAGCGCGATATACCGCCAGTCGATCGTCTTTTCCTGCGTCCTGACCATGGGATCCGCGCCGTAGAACAAGCGGAAATCGTTGGTTTCGGCGTTGTAACGCACGGACAGGACTATCGAACCGTTCTGATCGGTGCGCAGTATATTTTCGTCCTTGAAACCCTCACGCGCGAATTGTTCGAGTTTCTCGGTGTGCGGGTGCTTGTAACTGTTGTTAAGTCCGCAACTGATGACGATCAGCGTGTTCGGGCGCGATTCGGCGGTGGTGATCGCCTCGACGAACGCCTCACCCGTGCTGGTACGGCTGCCGTGATGACCGGCTTTTATCACGTTGACCGAGTATTTGTCGTCGAAAATCGAGAACTTGCCTTCGCCCGCCTTGGCTTTTTCGGCAAACTCGGCTTCGCCTTCTTTCTCGCAGTCGCCGGTAAGCGCAACCCTGATGCCCTCGTATTCGAGAATCATGATCGGCGAATAGTTGTTCCAGTCCTTGTAACTGTTGCTGTTCGGTCCGTAGAAACCGAGCGAATAATAACCCGCGTCGCCCTCGCGCGTAATGGACGGATCGGGCACGATCGGATCGAGGTTTACCGAGTTTATATAGACTTTGTAGTCCTCGCCGAACTTGTTTCTGCCCTTTTCGGACGCGGTAATAACGTCTTTGTACGCCGCGGTGGCTTTCGACACACAGTCGGAAGTGAGAAGTGACGCGCCCGGATCGACGTAGTCCTTGTAGTTGCATTTGACGTTCGGACGGTAAAAATTCTTTGCGGGATAAGCGTTGAGCACGTCGTCGAGCGAACCGCAATGATCGGAATCGGTGTGCGTGAGTATCGCATAGTCGAAATAGGTTATTTTATTGCCGGATTTGTCGCGGATATTCTCGTCTATGTAGGTAAGCAGCGCGTCTTTTGCGTCCTTGTCGCCGCCGTCGATGATCATTTTCTTGTCGTCGGGAAACTCGACTATGCAGGCGTCGCCCTGTCCCACGTCCACGAAATGCACGTTAAGGTCATCGCCCACGCTCTCCTTTCTGATCGTGCCGGCGGTCGTACCGTTATATTCGGTTTCGTTGATCTTTTCCAGTCCCAGCGCGCGGTTGATCTGATTTTCAAACAGCAAGCTCACGCCCAGCAGCACGCCGACGATGAGCACGATCGCTATTCTTACTCCCCAGTACGGCTTATAGGATTTTTTACCGCCGCTTTTGCCCCCGGAAGAACGATTGCTACCGGTGGAATTATAATTATTATTGCCCGAACCGCCGCGACCGGTCGTGCCGCCGTTCTTTTTACTGCCGGAAGCGGTCGATTTCGTCTTTTTCGTGCTTGAACCGGTCTTGCCGTTCTTTCTTTCAGCCATTGTTTTCCTCCTCTTCCGCCGCGTTTTTAAGGTGCGGCAAAACATTAAAATATATAGGTTTTAATCGTATTTACGGGTTTACTTGTATATAAGCGCGAGAATTTCCTCGCATTTTTCTTTCGCCGCTTCGTACCCAAGACGATACATTTCCTCATAGCCTTCCTTGTCGGTGGACTTGAACGCCGAGAGATCGGGCGCGACGATAATATCCGAATTGATAAGTCCGTGTACCGAAGCGTTCGCGCCCATTATGTCGAAAGTCGCTTTCAGTACGCTCAACAGTCCGAGTTCGCTCGTTCCTCCGCCGCGCGTGGGGTTTACGTCCACGGTGACTACGTTGTCCGCTCCCATCATTCGGCACACGTCCGCCGGGATATTATTGAGAAGTCCGCCGTCTACAAGGTGCTTTTCGCCTATGACGAGCGGTTTATAAAACAACGGAACGGTGCTTGACGCCGCCGCGGCAACCGCCACCGAACCGCTGTCGAGAATCACCTGTTTACCCTCTACAAGGTCGGTAGCCACGGCATAGAACGGCTTTTTGAGATCGGAAAACTGCGCGTCGCCGATAAGGTCTGACACGATACGCCCTATCTTCATCGAGTCGTCGGGCGACCAGATAAAGCCTTTTTTTATGTCTTTCAGTTGAAGCCCGGACCCGTAGACAAGCATGTTTTTCGGCTCGACGCCCGCGGCGTAGAGTGCGCCCACGATACTGCCTGCCGAACACCCGACCACAAAATCAAAGTCGATATTAGCCTCTTTGAACGCCTGCAACGCGCCGATATGCGCGAAACCTCTCGCGCCGCCTCCGCCGAGGCAAAGCGCGGTCACTCCGCGCTTTTTCAGCTTGCCGCCGATAAGCGCGCGATCGCGTTTCATCTTGCGTTTGTTCTCGGCTTGCTCGGCTTTCAGCCGCCTGTTCTGCTTGCGATTATCCCACCATTTCATAATTTATTATAATCCGGTTTATTCCTTGTCGGTATCGTTTTTTTCGTTGTTTTCCTGTTCTGCCGAAGTGTTTCCGGTTGCGGTTTCCGCGGTATTTTCGCCTGCTCCGCCGGTCGCTTCTTCCGCGTCTGCAACGGTGTCGGTATTTACGTTCTCCGCTTTTTTATCCTCGATCTCGGCGTAGAGTTCTTCTTCGTCGTTCTCGGTGTGGTGCTTGACGCTCTCGAAAAGCACCGGCACGCGCGGCATAACGACGAGCGCGACGACGAGCGAAGCCCCCGCCTGAATGGGCCCGGAAATGAAGTTTGCGAGCGACGCTTCCCAGCCGTAAAGCATAAGATCGGTAAGGAAATAACCGATGACCATCCATGCGCCGGCAATCAGCATCGAGAACAGACGGCGCAATATCGGGCGTTGTTTACGGAAAACGTAGGAATACAGTATGCCGCAAAGGAAACCTTCGCCGCCCTTGACGACGAAAGTGAACGGCGCATAGGTCGCAAAGCCGGAGAAAATATCGGCAAGCGACGAGCCGATCGCGCCGGAAATCATGCCGCCCACGGGTCCAAGCAGCGACGCGGCAAGGAAAATCAAAGTGTCGCCGAAGTTGATATAACCTTTCCCGTAAGGGATCTGCACAAATATCGTGAGCACGCACACAAGTGCGGAAAACAGTGCGATGAGCACAATGTAAAACGTAGTCGCTTTGTTGATTTTCTTCTTCACCATAGTATTCACTCCGTGAGTAATAATTTCATCGTTTTCCCCGCTTTTACGGCAAACGGGCAGATTGTATTTCCGCCCGTATTCCTTCGTGTGTTCCTTTCCCCGTCGGTTACCCGACCGGCGTTTTTACAGTGCTTCGACTTTTACTTTGATTTTTGCCGAAATCTCGGCGTAAGGCTTGACCGTGACATCGTACACGCCCACGGACTTGATGACGTCGGGAAGCACGATCTTCTTTTTGTCGATTTCGATACCTTCTTTTGCAAGCGCGTCGGCAACAGCCTGTGTATTCAGCGCACCGAACAGTTTCCCCGTTTCGCCGACCTTGATTCTGACAACCACGGTCGTGCCGGAAATGCGCTCGGCAAGTTTCTGCGCTTCGGCGCGTTCGACGGCTTTGCGGTGTTCGTCGGCGGCTTTCGAGATGCCGATACTGTTGACCATATTGGCGGTCGCTTCCACCGCAAGTCCGTTCTTTATAAGATAGTTGCGGGCGTAACCGTCGCTGACGTTGATTATATCGTTCTTTTTTCCCTGACCTTTGACGTCGGCTGTAAGTACTACTTTCATGTCCTATCCTCCGATTTTACTATATTCTAGCCTAAAACCGCGCTTTTGTCAAGAATAAGTTTGCGCCCGCACGAATAACGCGCCGCATTTTTACTAATAATAATAATCGTAAACCACAGGAGGTAAAGTTATGAAAGATCTTAAATGCGGGCTTACGACCTGCAAACACAACAAAGGTTATTGCTGCTGCGCCAAGGAAATCGAAGTCGCGAAAGACACAGATTGCACCACCTACGAAAAGGCGGAAAACAAGCACGTTTCCATGTTCGAGGCGGCAGGTGACTTTGTAAAAGCCGATTATTCCGTCGACACCCGCGTGTCCTGCGAAGCCGATTGCGTGTTCAACAAGTCCGGTAAATGCGTGTCCAACGGCATCACCGTCATGAACGAGGGCGAAAACGGCGCGGTTTGTCTGACCTATATCAAACAGTAGTATTTTCAAACAAATGCGATAATAAAAGCGGCGTTGTGACCGAATATAGCCGCAACGCCGCTTTTTATACTATTTTTTCCAGTAACCGTAAACTTCGTTTGCCGACACGATATAGGAGAAAGTATCGGGGTATTTCTTGATTATGCGTTCGAGATCGCCGATCTGGCGGCGTTTGATGACGCAAATAATAAGTTTATGGCGATTCCCGGTATACTGTCCCACCGCGTCGACCACCGTCACGCCCTTGCCGAGCACGTCGAAGATTTCGGCGCAGATCTCGTCCGCGTGGTTGGTGATGATTTCGGCTTTCAGCGCGGAGCGCGAACCTTTGATAAACCTGTCTGACACCGCGCTCGACGAAAACGACTCGATGATCGCGAGAAATACCGGGGTGAGCGTCTTGTCATAGACGAAAAACGACAGTAAAATTATCGACGAATCGATCATGAAAATCAGCCACGATATGCCGAGATCGGGGCGTTTTTTCTGTATAATCGCCGCGATCGTATCGGTGCCGCCCTGACTGCCGCCCGCACGCACCATGATGCAGAACGCAAGTCCGCACATTACGCCGCCGAATACCGCCGCGATGACGTTTTCGCCCGGTCCCGCATGATAAAGGAGCGTGCCGCCCGCGCGTTCGGCAATCTTATTGAGTTGCTCGATCGCGATCGTGACCAAGCCGTACATTACCGTATAGCCGGCTGTCGCGAAGAAATAACGCTTAGACAAAAAGAAAAACGCGAGTATAAGTAGCGGGATATTCATGATTATGTTGAAGTAGCCGAGGTTGATTCCCGTGATATATTCGAGTATGACAGCCGCGCCCGCGATACCGCCGACCGCAAAGCCGTTGGGCGAAATGAAACAATAGGTGCCTATGCCTCGCACAAGTGAAGCGAGCAACACCCACATCGCCATCGTCATTGTCGAGCGGACTTTACCTTCTCGTGCCGCGGGGACTACGACTTCTTTGCCGTTTTTGAGTTTAATTACCCTGCCGCCGTTCGCGCCTTCGCCGTACCCTGCGACCGTTTCGTCTTTTTCGGCAGCGGTTTCACCCGACTCTGACACGTCCGCCGACACGTTTCCGGACGCTTGTCCGTCGGTCGCGGAAGCGTCGGCGGCGTTATTACCTTGCCCGGTGTCGCTCCCGTCCCGAATTTCGTTTATCGTTTCCATAAAACTTCCTCGTAATGGCGAAAAATCGTCTTTGATTTTTCTTTCCGCGCGCCGCAAGTCGCAGGCGCAATGTATATGATAACGCTTGTATGAATTTAAGTCAAGCACTTTTTTGTTTCAAAGGGTAATTGCTCACCCTAAGACCTTGATTTTAATAAGTTTATAAAATTTTTAACGAATGATTTTCGTTTTTTAATATGTAATAATGGGTTCACAAGTGAGCGCGAAGATCCCCTACGATAAGAACGAACTTTATCTTTAAGATTGTAAGTATTACGGAAATAGTAAGTATTCGTAATACTTCTTTTTTCAGATGAAGAAAAAAGCTGGCTCGGCGTTCACCGATACCGATTATTTTTACGGACAAAAATCAGCGATTTCATCGGTAAACTCCCTAGTAGTACGATGGGCGTACAACGTCGGTCGTTTACCTTGAACTCGAAGATTTTTGAAACCGTAAAAACGCGCCGCGCCGCAATGAGAAGGTTTTAAGATGATTTTAGACGAGTGAGAGCGAAGGCGTATCGGGCATACGTTAAGCGAACAGTCGTCTAAAAGCGCGGAAAATCTCCCATTGCGGTAATCGGGTACCGGGTGAACGCCGAGCCTGAAAAAAGTCACCGGGACACTATCGACTGTGTCCCAGACCCCGCAACTCTTTTAAGGTCGGAAATGGGAATAGTATGGTTATCGCGTGACTACCGAAAAATCTTGGCTTCCCCCTTGGGGGAAGCTGGCGCGAAGCGACTGATGAGGGGATAAAAACGAGAAGTCAGAGTGCCAAGTTTACAAAACGATAAAAACGAACTTTATCCTATTTCCCCTCATCCGTTTTGCCTATCGCTTTGCTATCGGCAAAACACCTTCCCCCGAGCGGGGGAAGGCAAGAACAAAGTTGCGCGTAGTTTTAGTTTTATTTTAAATCAAACGCGCAGTTTCCGTGTTCCCCGTCA
>CAKQVV010000011.1 GCA_934277845.1 uncultured Clostridia bacterium | reverse complement strand
GATCTTGCATGCGGCATCGCGACAAAAGCCGCGCTGGGAATTTCCGCGCTTGCCGAAACCGACATCGCAAAGAAGGTAAGCGAACTCACCGACCGCGCCTATGCCGCGACCAAAGTTCTTGAAGACGTCGTCGTCGAAGCGAAACTTATAGAGGACGTAGCCGAAGCCGCGCACAACTACCACGACAAAGTAGTGGTCGCGATGCAGGAACTCCGCGCCGCCTGCGACGCCGCCGAAACCATCGTTTCCAAAGAATACTGGCCGTTCCCGACCTACTCCGACCTGCTCTTCTCGGTGTAACGTTTAATCGGGAAATTTAACCCAAAAATCAGATCATACTCGCAATTACTCACAAGGACGTGAAAGTTCCGGCTTTCGCGTCCTTTCTTTTTTACTTTTATTCGCAATAAATTTTTCAGGGAGATAAGAAAAATGACAAACGTATTTACCTTGTTGTCCGCCTCGGTAGACGAACTCGCCTCGTCGATCGACGCGGTATGGATTCTGGTCGGAGCCGCGCTCGTGTTCTTTATGCAAGCGGGCTTCGCGATCGTCGAAGCGGGACTCACCCGCGCAAAGAACACCGGCAATATCCTGATGAAAAACCTGATGGACTTTTGCCTCGGCACCATAGTTTTCTGGATTCTCGGCTACGGACTGATGCACGGTAGCGACGTCGGCGGCATAATCGGCACGCCCACGGCGGATTTCCTCACCGGCGACAACGACATGCTGCACCTGATTTTCCAGACGGTATTCTGCGCGACCGCCGCGACCATCGTTTCGGGCGCGATGGCGGAACGCACGAAATTCTCGTGCTACTGCATTTACTCGATCGTCATCAGCCTCGTGATCTACCCCGTATCCGGACACTGGATCTGGGGCGGCGGCTGGCTGGCGCAAATGGGCTTTCACGATTTCGCGGGTTCTACCGCCGTTCACATGGTGGGCGGCATCTGCGCGCTCGTCGGCGCGGCGTTCTTAGGTCCTCGTATCGGCAAGTACGGTAAAGACGGTAAGCCCCGTGCCATTCCCGGTCATAACCTCACCTTTGCCGCTCTCGGCGTGTTCATTCTCTGGTTCTGCTGGTTCGGTTTCAACGGCGCGTCAACCTACGGCGCGGTAGGTCAGGAAGGTACTATGGCGCTAGTGTTCGTCACCACCAACATGGCTCCCGCCGTCGCCGCTACCACCTGCATGATTATCACCTGGATACGCTATAAAAAACCGGACGTTTCCATGTGCCTTAACGGCGCGCTCGCGGGACTTGTCGCCATCACCGCGAGTTGCGATATGGTTTCTCCGCTCGGCGCGGCGATAATCGGCGTCCTCGCCGGCTTCATCGTGGTTTTCGGCGTGGAACTCCTCGACAAAAAACTGAAAATCGACGATCCTGTCGGCGCGATAGCCGTACACTGCTTCTGCGGCGCGGCGGGCACGATCTTTACCGGTATTTTCTCCACTGCAAACGGACTGTGGGCGGCTGCCGCCGGTACAGTTACTTGGGGCGAGGGTTTCTATTTCTTTGGCGTGCAGGTTCTCGGTCTGGTCGCGGTGGTCGCGTGGGTAACGGCGACTATTACACTCACGTTCTTCCTGCTCAAAAAGTTCATGGGACTCCGCGTTCCGGCAAAGGAAGAGATCGCAGGACTCGACTCCTGCGAGCATAACCTCGCGTCCGCCTATGCCGGATTCGATTTCACCGACAACACGTCGGACGAATACCTCGCCGAGCACCCGGAACTTGTCTACGGCGAAACTACTCCCTCGCTCGCGTTCACGTCCCCTGCCGCTTACGTTCCGGCTCGTCCCGACGGCGAAAAAACGCCGAAATTCACCAAAGTCGCGATCGTGATAAGCCGCGACCGCTTCGAGCCGCTGAAAACAGCGCTTAACTCGATAGGCGTCACCGGCATTACCGTGACCGACGTCATGGGTTGCGGCACGCAAAAAGGCAGAACGGCTATGTACCGCGGCACGGAATACGAAATCACCCTCCTTCCCAAGTGCAAGGTCGAAGTCGTCGTCAGTGCCGTTCCCGTACAAACGGTAGTCGAAACCGCGGAAAAAGTTTTACGCACCGGCAACGTCGGCGACGGCAAAATCTTCGTATACGATGTCGAGAACGTTATCCGCGTCCGCACGGGAGAAGAAGGATTCGACGCATTGCAGGATTCGGGCAAATAACGCACCGTAAAAAGCAAAAATCATTCGGGATTATCCGTCAAACCGGGTAATCCCGTTTTTTCGCCGTCGGTGCCGCGCTTCGTTTTCCCGCATCGGCGATCGCGCGCTTTACCGCGTTCAATCTCGCTGCGTCCTCGGTTTTGCCGATAAGCCGCATAACGTCCGATACCTGCGACTTCGCGGTTACGCTCGTTTTTTCGCGGCTGTTTTCGTACAATAACGGGACTTCGCCGGGAATTTTCGCTTCGCAAGCCGCAACTAAACGATCTTCGCAATCGGCTATATCGTCTTTTCCGCTCGCAAATTCGGATACAAAGCCGGTTTTTGTACTGTCGATACTCGTCTTGTTCTCTACGACGCATTTTCCCGCTCGCCGGACAAAAACCGCAATAACCGCGAAAAACGCAGACGAAGCGAACGCCAGTCCCGCCGCAAACGGCACCGCCGTCGCGATCGCAAGAAAAATAAACGTCCTTATAATCAATTCGCTCATAGTAAAACGCCGTCCTGTTTTTTTGCGGGAGAACGGCGTTTTTATCTCGGTTACGTTCCGATCGGACTGCCCGATCAAAGTTTGCCGGATTTGAGTTCGGCTTTGATCTTCGCCAGTTTTTCTTCGTCCGCGTCGACAAACCTGCCGCCGCGGAACGAATAGATACTCGCCTTATTCGCTTTCATGCCGGTTATTTCTTCGGCGGCAAGCGCGTAAGCCGCGAGTTGAACGTCGTACTCTCCCGAAACGATTGTCGACAGTTTCGACGTTTTGTAATCAATGATTTCGCAAGTTTTTCCGTCCGTTACCAAAAGGTCGATCACGCCCTGAATAAGCGTGCCGCCGGGATTGTAAACAAACTGCTTTTCGCGGTAGATTTTTCTGCCCGCCACTCTCGCCTTCACCGCCTCGAACGCCGTGATAAACTCGTCCTCGTCGACAAGCGCAAAGAACGGCTCGGTCGCACGCAGTTTGTCCGCCGCTTCCGCCGCCGTCAGCGAATAGTCGGCTTTTTCCATCGCCTTGTGATAAGCGTTTCCTTTTTCGAGCGCGCGATCGTCGTCCGCTCCGGCAAGATATTCCTGCCCGGTTTCTTCCTCGACATCCTTGCCGATCGCTGTGACGCTCTTTTTCACGCTCGCATGCCCCGGCACGTTCCTTTTCGGCGCGTCGTAATATTCGTCGAGTACCGCCGTAAATTCCTCGTCGGGCGGAGAAACGACAGGCGCTTCCGCCTCTTCGTTCACCGCCGTGCAGTCGCCTGCGGCGTAAACGTTATAGCCGTAGCCGGGGTACGTAGGTGCGAGCCAGTCAAAGAAACATCCGCCCGCTTCGGGATCGGTATCGAGCGTGCCGTCGCGCAGAGCGGTTGCGGTCTTTTCGCTGACCGCGGCGTAAACGTACAAGCCTTGTTTCGGGCGGGTGAGCGCGACATACAACAGGCGCATCGATTCTTCCGCAAGGCTGCGACGCTTACACAGCCCCGCAACGTAAGTCAGTTTGTTCGCCGTGACCGCGCGTTCGTTGAGATCGAAGTTTTTCATGCACACGCCGAGCGCACCGTCGAGCATGACGCGCCCGAACGTTTCGGTAAAGTTGAACCCGTGCGCGGTATCCACAAAAAACACGAACGGAAATTCCAGCCCTTTCGACGCGTGTACGGTCATGATCGACACCGCGTCGGTAGCGGGATTGCGATCGGTTTCGGCTGCCGACGAAACAAGATATTCGACGTACTCGCCCACGCTCGAACCGTATTTAGACGCCGCGAGATGGTCTAAAAACGCCGTTAGCGCGTCGGTTTTCAGGTCCGGATCGTCGCCGGCTGCCGCCCTCGGAAACCAGTTCTTCTCGGCGACGAGCCTGCCCGCGAATTCGCATGCGGTATGCGTGCGCGCATACCCGCGATAACGCTCGGAAAGCGCGAAAAACTCGCGCAGTTTTGCCGCAATTTCATCGTTTTTCGCCGCGGCGTAATTCTCGCAAACCGCGAAAAACCGTTGCTCGTCGGGATCGCCGGTCATTCTTACCAGCGCGAGTTCGTCCTCGGTAAGCCCCGCTATCGGCGAGAGTAAAACCGACACGAGAGCCACGTCGTCCGCGCCGAAAACGATGTATTTCATAAACTCGGCAAGCCGCGCGATTTCCGGTACGGAAGCGAACTTGAGCGCGTCGGCGAGCGAAGCATTTACGCCCGCTTTTTTGAGTTTCGAGTGGATAAGTCCCAGTCTGGATCCGCGAGTTGCCGCCAGCACCGCAATATCGCTTTCGCGCACGGGGCGGCTAGTTCCGTCGGACAGGTTGACTTCCCCCGACTCGAGAAGATTCACTATGTCCGCAACCACGCGGTTTGCCTCGGCTTCGGCATCGCCCGGCACTCCGCTCCCGCCGCCGAGCACGCTGTACACGCCGCCCGGCAACGTCTTTTCACCGTCGCTCACGATAAGATTAAGACTGACGTTGCCGCCCGTTATACCCGCGCCGGAAGTGAGCGTCGCGGTGTCGCGATAGTTGATCTTGCCGAAGTTTTCGGTCATCAGCGGCGAGAACGTGCGGTTGACGAAATCGAGTATTTCTTTCGCGCTCCGAAAATTCGCGTTGAGTTCGATCGGCTTGGAAAACCCGTTCTCTTCATAATGCGCATACTTGCGCAAAAATATGTTCGGATCGCACATTCTGAACGCGTAAATACTTTGTTTTACGTCGCCCACGAGGAACAGCGACGCGCCGTCGAGCGCGGAAATTATGCGCTCTTGCAGCGGGTTTACGTCCTGATATTCGTCCACGAAAATATAGCGGTAACGCGCCTTGATTTCCTCTTTGCATTCGGGGTTTTCCACCAGTTTCACCGTCAGGTGTTCGAGGTCGGAATAGTCCAGCCTTGCCTTGCGTTTCTTTTCCTCGGCATACTTGTTTTTCGCGCTCGACGTCAGTTCCAGCAATACGCGGGTGAACGCTCGCGTCCGATCGTCGGGATCGGGCGTTTCGTCGAAGTTCAGCACGCTTCTCTCGGCTTTCAGGTACGCGTCTTTCAGCCGCTTGTACTCGTCGTTAAGTCCCGCGAACTCGTCCGGAATCCTGCCGCCCGGCACCGGAAGCGGCTCCGGCGACGCGGTCACTATCTTCTGAACCAGCGATTCGACCGCCGGGTAATTGCGCTTGAACCCTGCTGCCGCAGTGCGTGACAAAAGGTCTTTCGCGCGCGGCAAAAACCGCGCTGTCAGCCGCACCCGCGCGTTGTCAAGCAGCATTTCGGCATACTCGGGATGACGAAGCCCATCCGTCGATCCGCTCCTTAGCCACGCTTCCGGATCGGGCTGAGCCTTGGCATAGTGATAGACTTCGCGCACGAGTTTTTTGAGCGCGTAGTCCGTTCTTCCCGACAGCATCACGTCGTAAAACTCGGCAAAGTCCGCGTCGCCCTCCGCGATTTTATCCTCTACCGCTTCGTCGATCGCGTCGGATAGCATGGCGTTCGCCTCTTCTTCGTCTGCTATCTCAAACGCCGGATCCGCGCCGATAACGTAAAAATAATTGCGTATAAGCCGCTGACACCAACTGTGAAGCGTGCTTATTTCGGCGGTCGGCAACAGTAAAAGTTCGCGCTCGGCAACCGCCGCAAACCCGCTGCCGTCGTCCACTCTTTTAAGCAAAGCGTTTTGCAGTTTGTCGCGCATATCCGCCGCCGCCGACCGAGTGAACGTGCACACGACCATGTTTTCCAGCGACGCGCCTTCTTCGATCAGCGAGAGAATACGACGGATCATGACGGTGGTCTTGCCGCTGCCCGCCGAAGCCGATACCAGCAGTTTCTTTTCTCTCGAATTGATCGCCTGATTTTGTTCTTCGGTAAAATTCATTTTGTCACCGCCGCGATTATATCGTCCTTGCCTGCGCCGCTCACCGTGCGCCCTTCGGCTTCCGCTCCGCACGCCGCGGCATAGTCGCAATAAGCGCATGCCCGACGCTTGCCGACGATCGCCGGCGAAGCGATTATGTTTCCGTCCATGATTTCCGTCGCCGCCTTGTCCGCGACCGCCACGGCGTATTCCGCCGCCGCGTCCAGTTCCGCTTCGGTACAGGCGTGAGTGTTCTTGCCGCCGACGACGATCCCGCCGTCCTTGTCCTTTTTGACCGTCGCCTCTATGACTTTGCTCTTGTTCGGCTCGACGAGGCTGCCGTCAAGCGCGGCGAGCATATCCGGAGACGCGTCGAACGCACCTTTCAGCCTGTGGTCGTACTCCCCGTCGCTCCAACGCACGGAAAACGGGAAATAAAAGAATCCCGCGGGACGGTAGCCGTTCTCCTTCATCACGCGCGTGTAAATCATCAACTGTATTTTTTTGCCGAAATACAGGTCGCTCCACGAGAACGCGATAGTGCCCGTCTTGTAATCGATGACGCGGGCGCGATGCCCGAACGTGTCGATTCTGTCGATGTCGCCGACAAGTTTTACGCCCGAGCGCGGCAACGTCACGGTGTTCAGCCGCGAATCCTCGCGCCCGAACGACGCTTCCGTGGCAAGAGGTCGGAACGAACCTGCCTTTACCTGATCGGACACTATGCCGCACAGCGCGACCGCTTCGGTTTTCAACCGGTTAAACGTGCGCTCGTTTTCTTTCAGCCTGTATTTTGCGAACTTTTCCTTTTCTTCATCGGCGGTCTTTTCCACGAATTCCGCCACGTTTTCGGGCATGCCGGCAGCCACGAAAAGTTCGACCGTCTTGTGCAGAAATTGTCCCACGTCTATGGGTGTGACCAGTCCGTCATCCGCTTTTTTGATTTTCAGTCCGTACCGGAAAAAATATTTGTAAGGACACTCGAAATACGTTTGAAGCGCGCTGACCGAAGTCGCTTTGCCGCGAAGGAACGGTATGCGGCCGGGACTGAGCCGCGCAGGACGCACGCGCCGGTCGAGCACGTTGCCGACGTCGCCCGCCGCCGCTTTCAGCGAGCCGGCATACGGCAGCCCGGGATCGGCAAGCAACGTTTCCAGCGCGATCGAACGCGAGCCGGTCAGCCTTGCGACCGTTTCCGGATCGGTCGCGGTTTTCAGTAATTGATTATAGTCCTCGGTCGAGCGCTCGACGATGCCGTTCTTTGCGAGTAGCAGTTTGAGATCGAACGCGGGTTTCGCGCCGCCGTCGTCGCGATAGGTGATAAACAGCCTTTCCGCGGCTTTCAGGAAATGCCACAGTTCGCCTCGGCACAGCGCGTTTTTCTCGGCGGTGCACGGCTCGACTTTCAGCGCGTAACCGTGCAATCTCTCCGCGTCCGCGTCGGTAAGTAAGCCGTCGTCGAGGTTCGTCACGGGGATTTCGCCGTCGTTGAATCCCACCACTATCGCGTACTTTAAGCGCGATCCGCGGTACTGAGAGAGTGGACCTATCTGCACGACGTTCGCGCGGTTGGGTACGAGCGAAACCTCGGTGCCGTCGAAAATCTCGCGCAGCACGTCCGTCATTTCTTCGGGCGTGACCGCGCCTCCGCCGCCCAGCGCGCCGAAAAGTCCCACCAGTTCGGCGGTCTTTTCGTAAACTCCGCCGTAATCCTTGCCGTCCTCGTCCGCCGCCGACAATTCGTCGGTAGTTTCCTTTGCTCCGCACACGGAAAACAGCGCTAGAAGTTTCTCGGACAGCGTTTCCGCCGAAACGAAACAACCGTCGAGCGTGCCCAGAAGTCCGATCAGCCTTGCACGGGTACGTTCCGCGCCTTCCGCCGCGTCGGGCGGGCAATCGTCGCGCGCGATAAACGGCTCGGTAAAACCGAGA
The DNA here is from genome assembly GCA_934277845.1 of uncultured Clostridia bacterium. Taxonomy (GTDB): domain Bacteria; phylum Bacillota; class Clostridia; order Christensenellales; family Pumilibacteraceae; genus UBA10677. Next base: position 18,859 of record CAKQVV010000011.1, on the reverse strand, counting down.
TAGTCCACGCAATAACGATTGACGTAATATCTGAAAAAGTCGGCGTCACGCGAGGTTACGCCGGTATAAGCGTTGCCGGACAACGCGAGCATGTCCGCGGTGCGGAAATGTCGGCGCACGCATTCCAGCGCGGAAAACACGAACCGCGAGAGTTCTGTTTTCGCGAGCGGCAATTTTTCGCCGGTGTAGTAAGGAATACCGAATTCTTCCAGTATACGCTTGGCGGCGTGATATTCGCCGCTCTGGTCGACGATACAAATATCGTCGTAACTGCCGCCGCCGTAAACGTAACTTGCGATACGTTTAGCCGCTTCTTTGTACTCAGACGCGCGGTCGGGACATCGCATCACCACCGGCGCGGACGGCACCTTATATCCTTCCGGCGGCGCGGCTTCCACCACCATGAGCGAAAGCGCGTTCCGCTCGATTATCGTCAGCAGGCGTTTTGCTTCCGAAGAAAACTGGTCGTAAAGCGTGACGTACACGTTGGTGTCTGCTAATACGCCCGAGCGTTCTATCGTTTCGCCGAGCAAGCGGTTTCTGCCCGCCGCGTCGACGTATTTCCCTTCGATTTCGGCAAGGTACTCGCGGTAAAGCACGGCAAGATCCCCCGCCTTTTTCAGTCCTTCGGCGTTCACGAGGTCAAAGGGACTTACCGAGCACGCGCGCAGGGTGTTCAGCGCATCGTAAAGTTTGACCGCAAACCCCGTGCGAAGACACGAGCGCGTATAGCACGACAGTTCGCCGGCGTGTTCGCGGCAAACTTTTTTCAGCAGCATAAGCGCGCCTTGTTTGCTCAGCGCGGTGCGCGTCCCGCCCGCGGCAAGCCGCGTATACAGGCGATTGAAAGTCGTGACTTCGAGATCGAACGCGCCCTTGCCGTGCGAAAACAGACGCTTTTCGAGCGCGAACGTATAGATGTCCGGTACGATGACGATATTGTTTACGTCAAGGCTCGGCTTGCGTTTTTCGAGAAGTTCGACTACGCGGTCGAGCGCGTCGGTATATGATTTCTCCGTGATTACCATAATGTTATTTTAACTTTTTTTCGACGAATTTTCAAGCAAAACGCCGCAGGTTTTCTTGCTTTGCACCGTTTCGGGTACGCAAACCGCGAAAAAACGGTGAAAACCGCGTCACGATTCGGCGCGAACGGCGCAAAACTTGTCAAACGCTTGATTAGTTTTTGCCGTTGTGTTATACTTTATAGCGAAAATCGGGGCGGCGAAACCGAGTGCCGCACCCGAAATCGAGATAAATCCACGCTAGTAAAGGTGTCGTCAATGAAAAAATTATTAAGCATATTACTCGCGCTCGTCAGCGTGTTCGCGTTTGCCGCGTGCACGGGCGGCAATACCGTGACCGAAGTTCAGCCGGAAATCCCCGCACCCTGGACTGCGAGCAAAACCGAATTTTACGAGAGTTCGACCTATTCCGTCGCGAAAAAGAACAAAGACGGCACGGTCGTGGCAAGCGGCACCGCCGTATTCACGATCGCGTCGGCAGACGAAAACTATTCGGAAATCACCGAGGAGTTTACTATCACCTACAACGACCAAGCGGACGAGGCGGACAGGGGCAAGACCGACGTCATCACCTCGAAATCGAAGATGGATTCCAAGGTTTTCTTCCCCGTTTCTTCCGAAAAGACGGTGGACCTTGCCGACCGCACGGACGTACTGAACAACAGTTACCGTCTCACCGTCGACTACGAGAACAAGAAGTCCGAACTTAGCTGGCTGAAAAACGGCAAGGAAGCGTCCTCTATAGACTTTTCGGGCGAAAACCTCTCGGGCGTTTACGACAACGAAACGCTGTACTACGTTCTCCGCGGCTTTACCGACATTAAAGCAGGCGGCAGCAATACGTTCAAACTCGCCAACTTCTTCGATATGCACGTTCGCGGCACGTTCTCCGCAACGAAAATGAAGTTTTCCTGCTCCGCAGAAGGCAGCGAAGAAACGCTCAACCTTGCCGAAAACTTCCGCGGACAATACGGACTCGACGAAGTAGCCAGCGTCAAAGCCGTCAAGACTTCGCTGTCGATAAACGAAACCGAATCCGGCTCGCCCATCGATCTCTACTACTCGCTCACGCAGTTCCGCCTCGGCGAAAACGCGGTGATCAAGCGTCCGCTCGTTCTCATGAAAACCTATGAGTACAGCCCCGCTACCGCCACGATCGAATACACCACCGAGTTCTCGCTCACCGACTACTCCGCGGTAAAACCCGAGTAAATAGAACAATTGCAATAAATAAAATAAATACCGTAACGAAACGAACCGTTGCGGTATTTTTATATTCTCAATCTGCCGTATCAGTCCTCGGCGGGCTTTTCCTTTTCGTCTTTGCCGCGGTGTTTTTCGTGGCGGTCGGCGGCTTTTTCTTCCGCCTTGGCGTTTTTCTCTTCTTCCGCTTTTTTCGTTTCTCTTTTATTCGCCTCTTCGCGTGCGGACGCTATCTTCGCGGTTTCTTCCCTGATCGCGTCCAGCTGGAACTTGATGAGTTTCTGCGCATAGAGTTTGGTCGTCAGCGCAAGCATGGACAGCGACAACGGATCCGCGGTGTCGGAAATATCGAGATCGGTGAACACTTTTTCCTGTAACGAACAAAACTTGTCGTACTTTTCGTCGAGCGCCTCTCCGTACCCGCCGATAAGCAAGGTGATCTCGCTCATCGACAATATCTGTTTTAAGAGACATATCATAATAAGGTAAGCCAGGTGTTCCGCGCCGTAACGTTTTCTCATGGGCGGCGGAATTATGCCGAGTTTGACATAGTTGTTGATCATCGACGAAGTGATGATCGGCTTGTCGTCGTCGCGGTCGAGAACCTTGAAATATTTATCGATTATACTCACGACCTGATCCATGTAAAGTCCCACGTCGGGGAGTTCGTGAAATCTCGGGAGTTTGAATCCGCCGATATCGTCGCGGAAAACCTCAAAGTCTTTTAAAATGTCAAAATCGTGAAATTTCGGTATTATCGAATCGTCCATATACCCTGTATCCCTTATTAAATCGATGGCATAGCGGCATTTACATAATTTACTTATACATTGTATCATAAATTTCGTAATATTACAAGTATTTATCACATAAATTTCTTGACATATTATAAAAAATCAATTATACTAGTTTTGTAAACTAGATAATAAAATATCAAAAAACGAATTATTTAGGAGTAAAGATTATGAAAAATACAGATTACGTTATCATTACCGACTCTTCGGCAAACCTTACCGACGAACTGATTGCAAAATACGACCTCGACATACTTCCCCTCACCTACATGCTGAACGGCGAAGAATACTACGGCTATGAAAAGGGCAAACCCAGCGACCTGCCGGCTTTTTACAAGGCGATGCGCGAAGGCGGTAAAGTTTCCACGAGTTGCGTCAACGTCGACACCGCGAAAGCGTTTTTCGAACCGTACCTCGCGTCCGGCAAGGACGTCCTCTATCTCGGCTTTTCGTCGGGACTGTCCGCAACCTACGCCAACGTCGCGGCGGCGGGAAAAGAACTGCTTGCAGCCTATCCCGATCGCAAGTTTTACGCTCTCGACACGCTTGCCGCGTGCATGGGCGAAGGACTGATCGTGACTTACGCGCTCGAAGAACAACTCAAAGGCAAGACTATCGAAGAAGTGCGCGACTTTGCCGAGGACATCAAACTGAAAACCTGCCACCAGTTCACCGTCGACGACCTACTGTACTTAAAACGCGGAGGTCGTATCGGCAGCGGCACCGCGATCATCGGTACTATTCTGAAAATCAAACCCGTAATGTGCTGCAACAATCACGGAAAACTCATTGCCGTGGGCAAGGTTATCGGCAGAAAAGCGGCGGTCAAGTGGCTGTTCAAAAAGTACGTCGAAAAGGCTTATGACAAAAAGAATCAGATCGTCTATATCGCGCACGGCGATTGCCCGGGCGACGCGGAAGCGCTTGCCGGAATGATCCGCGAACAGTCCGAATGTAAGAGTATTACGATCAACTATATCGATCAGGTCATCGGCTCTCATTCCGGTCCCGGTACTCTCGCCGTCTTCTTCCTCGGCGACAACCGCGAAGCGTAAAACCCGACCGCAAGCGGCGCGGCGCGAACAAGCCGCATGTCCGGAATCGCTTGCGCCTTTATCACAGGCAAACAGTCGAAATCCCCCTGCACTCGCCACAATCAATCTGCTTTTATTCCCTCTCCTCATACAACGGAAAACCCGAACGGCAAACACAGCCGTTCGGGTTTTCCGTTGTTATAAAGATAAGGTTAAGTTCGTTCTTATTGTCGGGGATCCTCATGCTCACTTCGTTCGCTCAGACTGACGGGATAGAAGAAAACTTCTCGTTAAAATTTAATAACCTTATCTTAAACTCGGGTTACTGGGGCGAATTACCGCCCTTATTTACTCAGCACTTCCGTCAGCGCCGCAACGAACTCGTCGGGTTTGCCGATTTCCATTCCTTCGCCGATAAGCGCCTCGGCATAAAGCAGTTTCGCATAGAGTTTAAGCGCGTCCTTGTCGGTTTCATAGAGATTTTGCAGTTTCGCGAAGATCTTGTGATCGGGATTGATTTCCAGCACCTTTTCGGCGACTACCGGCACGGGCGAAGAGTTCTTCATATTCTTGAACACTTTTTCCATTTCGAGCGAAACTTCTCCGTCGGCGGTCAGGCACACCGCGTTGTTTTTCATGCGGCGCGACAACCTCACATCTTTGACTTCGCCGTCCAACGCTTCTTTGATGAAATCGGTGAGTTCTTTATTCTCTTCGGACGTGGATTTTATCTCCTCTTTTTCGGCGTCGGATTCGAGCCCCAAATCTTTCGCGCCGACCGAACGGAATTCTTTTTCGTCGTAATTTACGAGAGTTTTCACGACGAATTCGTCAACATGATCGGGCATGTAAAGGATCTCGTAACCCTTATCTTTCAGCAGTTCTGTCTGCGGCAGTTTGTCGATCTTGTCCACACTGTCGCCGCAAGCGTAGTAAATATACTTCTGATCTTCTTTCATTCTGCCGACGTATTCTTTCAGCGTCGCGAGTTTGTTCTCGGTCGACGAATGGAACTCGATCAGGTCTTTTAACTCCTCTTTCTTGATTCCGAAGTTGTTGTAAACGCCGAACTTCATGCTCACGCCGAACTCGGAGAAGAATTTGTCGTAAGTTTCGCGGTCGGACTCCATGAACTTTTTGAGTTCGCCCACGATCTTTTTCTCAAGCCCGTTTGCGATCGCGCGAAGCTGGCGGTCGTGCTGGAGCATTTCGCGCGAAATGTTCAGCGACAGATCGCTGCTGTCCACCACGCCCTTGATAAAGCCGAGGTAATCGGGAAGAAGTTCCTCGCACTTGTCCATGATAAGCACGCCGTTCGAGTACAACTGCAAGCCTTTTTTGTAATCCTTCTGGTAGTAGTCGTAGGGCGTATTCATGGGTACAAACAGCATTGCCGTGTAGTTCACGTTGCCTTCTATCGAAAAGTGAAACACTTTCATCGGATCGGTGAAGTCGTGGAATTTCGTCTTGTAAAAGTCGTTGTACTGCTCCGCCGTGATTTCGGTTTTCTTCTGTTTCCACAAGGGCACCATGCTGTTGACGGTTTCGAGTTCGGTATAAGTTTCGTACTCGTCCTTGTCGCCGTCCTTTTTGTCGGGGTTTTCCTTGACGCGCGACTTGGTCGCCATAATCATTATCGGATAACGGATATAATCCGAATATTTCTTAATAAGGTTGCGCAGCGTGTATTCCTGCAAGAACTCGCCGTAATCGCAGTCCTCGTCCTTGTCGCGCATATAGAGTTTGATTTCGGTACCGCAGTGATCCTTTTCGGCGGTTTCGATCGTATATCCTTCCGCACCCTCGCTCGTCCAGCGATAAGCCTGTTCCTGCCCGTAAGCAAGCGAAGTCACTTCTATCTTCTTCGCGACCATAAACGCCGAATAAAACCCGACGCCGAACTGACCGATAAGGTCGGCTTTATCGTCGTTTTCCTTCTTGAACGCAAGCGTGCCGGACTCGGCGATCGTGCCCAGATTCTTCTCGAGTTCGTCTTTCGTCATTCCGATGCCGTTATCGCTTATCGTCAGCGTGCGCGCGTCCTTGTCGGCAACGACTTCGATCCTGAAGTTACCGTCCACTTTGTCGTCGGTAAGCGAGATGTAATGAAGTTTGTCTATCGCGTCGCTTGCGTTCGATATAAGTTCGCGCAGGAATATTTCCTTGTTGGTATAAATCGAATTGATCATAAGATCGAGTATTCTTTTCGATTCGGTTTTAAATTGTTTCATGATTTTGCCTCCCGTAAACGCAGCATTTGTTTTGGCAATCGCCGCGTTTGATTATTAGCAGTCTTTTATCCTGATTGCTAAATTATTATAGTACTTCTCTTTTCGTTTGTCAAGACTTTTCGTAAAAAATTTTTACAAAAAACCGCCGCGGAAAATTCCGGAGCGGTTTCGTGATTATATTGCGGACGTAACGCCGCGGACTTTATTTAACCAACAAAGCGATAATGCCCTTGCCTTTCTTGGGTGCCTGCCACTTTTCGTCGAGCCACGGACCGCATGAATTCGAGCCGATGCCGGACATAAAGTAGTCGAGCGACAAGTGCGTAAACTCCGCTTTCGGGAGTTCCCAGTCGTGCGCTGTGTGCGTAAGCGTAGCCGCCGAGTAGGGAATCGCGGAGAACGAGAAGTTCCCTTCCGCTCTTATCGTAGTCTTGCCGTCGGTGATCTCCATAAATTCCGTACCGTAATGGCTGCCGGTTTCCTGCGGCTTGACATAGCGGACGAACATATTGTCCACGGTATCCTCGTACACGTCCTTTACGCAGGAAATTCTGCGGTCGATATACGATTCGTTCGAGCCGTAACCGTAATAGCGAACTTTTTTGAACTTTTTGTCAAGTTCGGTGGCAAATCCCACTCGCGGCGGGAATGTCGTCCAGGGCGCGAACTCGTATTCGATCGACGCCGAAACGCCTTCGTCGAAGAATTCGTAAACGAGCGAATAGGTCGCTACCGGTTCGAGTTTTACGGGCGCGAACTTGCCGGTAAAGCGCACTGCGTTGTTCGCGACGACCACTTCTCTCACCTCGGAGAAAACCTCGTAGTAGCGGCAATTTGCCCAATCCCTTCTCACGTTGCGGTCGTTGTCGGTGGGCGCGCGCCACAGGTTAAGCGCAAGCGGACTTTCGAGAATTTCGCCGTTCTTGCCCTTGATCGACACGATCGCGGCGTTCGCTTTGTCGAGAACGTAACTTGCCGCGGGCGTAGCGACGAGTACGTGTCTGTCCGTTTCGGTGATTTCCACCGATTTATGGTGTTTGTCGGTGTAGTCGTGTACGCTTTCGTCCGTAAAGCCGGCGCGGGCAATCTCGTGACCTTTTTCGAGAAGTCCCGCGGGTTTATCCAGCGTAAGCGACGCGATAACGACGTGCGCCGGATCGACGGAATAGGTCGCCTCTTCCCCGGGCGCGAGAACAAGCGCGTGCTTTTCGGTAGTCAGCACCTTTCCCATGTCCTTGCGGGTGACGGCGAGCGTACCTTCGACAGGCGCAAAGAAGTTGCGCGAGCGGACGGTCAGTTCGCCTTTGTTAAACGTAAATTCGACGGGTTCGTAGGCTTTTTTCATCTCCATCGACTTTTGTGTGATCTTGCGATCGGCGGTAATTATGCCGTCCATACAGAAGTTGCCGTCGTGGAGCGTTTCGCCGAAGTCGCCGCCGTAACGCTGTCCCACGCCGTCGTAAAGCACGCCGTGGTCCGCCCATTCCCACACGAATCCGCCCATAAAGCGATCGGAAGTACGGATAATGTCCCAGTATTCCTTGAAGTCGCCGGGGCCGTTGCCCATAGAGTGGCAGTACTCGCAAAGCACGAGCGGACGGCACTCTTTCGGATCGTCGAGATAGCCGTGGGTGAGCCAGTCGGGCTTGGGATACATGGTGCTTACCATATCGACGGGTTCGGAATAATAATAGTTTTCGCCGTGTTTTTTTCTGTCTAATCCGCGCAAACCTTCGTAATGCACGGGGCGATCGTCGTTGGCTTTGATCCAGCGGAGCGCGACGGCAAAGTTGTCGCCGTACGAGCATTCGTTACCCATCGACCAGGCGAACACGCTCGGGCGGTTCTTGTCCCTGCTCACGTTGCATTTCTGACGGTCGATAATCGCCTGACAAAATTGCGGATCGTCGGCAATCTCGTCGTAGTTGGCGTTCTCGAAACCGGTGAAACGCGAAACAACGCCGTGCGACTCGAGGTCGCTCTCGTCCAGAACGTAGAATCCGTACTCGTCGGCAAGTTTATAAAACTCGGGGCAGTTCGGATAATGCGAAGTACGGATCGCGTTCACGTTGAGTTTTTTCATCAGCGTGAAGTCCTCGATGATATTTTCGATCGTCACAGTCGCGCCCGTTCTCGGGTTGAAGTCGTGACGGTTCACACCCATGAGTTTTATGGGCTTGTCGTTAAAAAGGTACACGCCGTTCTTGACTTCGGTCGTGCGGATACCCACTTTTTCGCCGATAAACTCGCCGTTGTTCTCGATAAGCAAGTCGTAAAGGAACGGATCTTCCGCGCTCCATAGATGCGGGTTTTCCGCCTTGAACGAAACGGTTTCGCCCTTGTTTACCGTCTTTTTCTCGCCCCGGAACGTAAGCGTCGCACTCGTACCGTCGAGCAGCGCGAACGAAACCGTACCGTCGAGCGCGGTCGCGATCTTGTAGTCGACGACGTGACCTTCGGGACGAGCGAGGATATAGACATCGCGGAAAATGCCCGTAAAGCGCAGTTTGTCCTGATCTTCTAGGTACGAACCCATGCACCATTTCAGCACAAGCACGTCGATCTTGTTCTCGCCGTTCTTGATAAAATCGGTCGCGTCGAACTCGGACTGACGATGCGCCACTTGCGAGAATCCGACAAACTCGTCGTTTATATAGAGATAGAAGCACGAGTCCACGCCCTCGAAGTTAAGGTAGTAACGCTCGCCTTTCTTCTTGGCGATCCCGACAAAACGCTGATAGTGGTAGGTCGGATTGATATTCGGGACGTACGGCGGATCGTAAGGGAACGGATAATTCACGTTCGTATACTGGAAATGATCGTATCCGTAGTACTGAACGCACGAGGGGACTTCGATTTCCGCCGCGGGCGCAGATTTATAAAAGTCGTCGGGGACGGACAAAGGACTGTCAAACTCCTCTATCGTCCACTTGCCGTCAAGACTTATGAATCGGTCGCTCTTTTTTCTGCAACCGAACGCGTCTATCGCGTTTCCGAACGGAATATAGTAGCATCTCGTGTCGAGAACGCCTACTACCGCCGACTGCTCGTAGTACTTTTTAAGCATCTGTTTTCTCCTTTTTCCTTATATTCGCAAATCAGTTTGCGGCTTAAACTTATTATACAACGTTTCCGCGAAAAAGTAAATGCCGAGAGAGCATTTTCGATCTCACAAAATTGCCCTTTTACAAGCGCAACTTTGTACAAAAAACCGACGAGCCGCGTTTTTCACGTTCCGTCGATCGCGTGATTTTTTCCGTTCGTATGCGCAACTTCCGTTTACCGCTCGTCCGAAGGAAAATATAGTTTTACCAGTTTTATAAGTTCGTCGGTGCTGCCCGCCGAAAACAGTTTTATCCGGACCTCCTTGCCGCCGCGCACGCCGCCGAGGTAAGCCGCAAGGTGCTTGCGGATATTGACGAACGTATAGCGGTCGCCGTAAGCGTCGCAACTGAGCGCGATATGCCGTAAAACAAGGTCGCGGACGGATTCGCGCGGTTTGTTACCTAAAATTTCGGCAAAAATAAACGGGCTGCCTACCGCCGCCCTGCCGATTGCCGCCGCGTCGGTGCGGTTCAGCATATCATTCACGGTCGCGGCGTTTACGTCGCCGTTGCCGATAAGCGGAATCGTCAGCGCGTTCTTTACTTTTTCTGTCTTGTCGCGATCGGCAATTCCGGCATAGCCCTGCGCGCGCGTTCTGCCGTGCAGCGTGATCGCCGCCGCTCCCGCGCCTTCAAGTCGCCTGACAAACTCGACCGCCGTAAACTCGCCTTCGTCGAATCCGAGCCGCGTTTTCACCGTCACCGGTCGCCCGCCCGCCGCTTTCACGCATGCGGAAACGATTTTTTCGGCAAGCGCGGGGTTTTTCATCAGCGCGCTGCCCTCGCCGTTGCGGACGATTTTCGGCACGGGACAACCCATATTTATATCGATAATATCGAACAAAGCGAGTTCGTCCATGCCGATCGCCTTTTCGAAAAACTCCGGTTCGTGCCCGAAAAGTTGCACGCATTTCACCGTTTCGTGCGGCGCGGTTAAAAGCAGTTCGCGGCACTTGCCGGGGCTGTACACCAGTCCTTTCGCGCTGACCATTTCCGTCACGGTCAGTCCCGCTCCCGCCTCGGCGCACAGTTCGCGCATGGCATAATCGGTGTATCCCGCCATGGGCGCGAGTACAAGGCGGTTTTTGATCTCCACCCTGCCTATCTTAAAAGGCGAATTTACCGCTCTCACTTGTTCTTGTCCTTTTTAAGTTCGCCGCTTTGGTCGCGGCGTTTCATTTCCGCAATAAACTCCGCCGCGCTTTTACTAAGTTCCGCTTCGCCGTCCGCGCCCGCGGCAGTCGACAAAAAGTCCGCATACAGCAAAAATTCGCCCGCGTTATCCCCGTTTACGCCCGATTTCAGCATTTCGGTAAGTTTCGCCGTAATCTCGCCGAGCCCGAGGTTAAGCCCTGCCTTGACGGATTTTTTATACGCTTTCTGCGCGCGAAGAAGCGCCGGGAAAGACTCGGGCAGGCGGTCGAGTTGCTCGGACAGCGTGTCGTAACTCTTTTCCTTTGCCTTGGCTTTTTCCCAGAACGACAGCGCGGAATCGGAATCTGTCGCTTTGTTTTCGCCGAAAATGTGCGTATGGCGCGTGATGAGTTTGCGAACCAGTTCGTCCGTCGCGTCGGAGAACGTGAACTCTCCGGTGCGCTCGGCGATGTCGCAATGAAAAACCGCCTGAAGAAGAACGTCGCCGATCTCTTCGCGCAGGTTGTCCACGTCGCCGCCGTCGATCGCGTCGGCGGCTTCGTAAGCCTCTTCTATCATATTGATGCGTATGCTCTCGTGAGTCTGCGCCTTGTCCCACGGACAGCCGTCGGGTGCGGTCAGCCGCGCCATCACCGCCATGAGGTCGGTAAAGCCGTAACGCGACTTTTTCATAAAGTCCGTTTCGCCCGCGATATACAACGCCGCGCCCTTGTAGGACTTTTGACGGTCGAGTTCGTACAGTTCGATTTCGGTCTGCTCGTCGCCCGACGAAAAAACCGCCTTTTGCTCGTCGCCGTACACGTCGGTCAGCGCGAGTTTGATTTCGCCCGCGATAAGCGCGTCGTCGATGCCGTACACCACTAGCGGCACGCGCGTGTCGAAATATCGCACGCTTTTCACGTCGCAAGCCGCCGTAAACGCGACTTCGCCGTGCGGCTGCCGACCGCGGTATTCCGATACGCCCGGGATAATCACCGCATCGGGGCGTTTCCTTACTATCGCCGCCACAGCCGTGTCGGTGTAGCCGTCGCCCAGCGCGCAGTAAACCGCGTCGCCGCTCTCTTTTTCCGCTTTTATCACTTCGTGCGCGATAAACTCGTCAAGACTCTCATAGTCCGCGCCCGCAAAATTCTTCCCGATTATTTCGGTTTTCATCGGCACGCGCACACGCGACAGCACTCTCGCCGCCGCTTTTATCGCCTTTTTGCCTTTTTCGGTAACGTCGCCTTTCTCGATGCCTACGCCCACTATCGTTATCATAAACCGCTCTCCGTAGTTTTACTTTGCCCATCGATTATCGCACAATTTGCCGAAAAAGTCAAATCAATTCCCGCCCGCAGTGAACCCGTTGTAATTCCAAGTTATCGGAATACCCAAATTGTACGCCCAATTCTCATGCCATTCTGCAGGCTGACTTTTCGCCTCGCAATAGATGTTTTCAATTCCTCTATTCTCAGATTCACTCCCGAAAACATAACTCCCCATATATTTTACGGACTCCGGTATCACGATGCTTTTAAGACTTTTACAATTCGCAAACGCCCGATGTTCGATTCTTTGAACCGACTTCGTAATCGCTACGTTACGTAAATCACCGCACATGGAAAACGCAAATTCGCCGACGACAGTCACATCGTTCAGATTAAGCGACGTTATGCTGTCGCATCCCGCAAAAGCGTAATCGTTTATGCGGGTTACATTATCCGGAACCACAAAATAAGTCAATTTCCCGCCGTTGACGTATAAATTGCGCGCGTAAAACAACGGATTGCTATTCATGGGGTTATATATGTTCTCAAAGACAATATTACACCAAGCCGCAAGATCGGTTATGTCTACCCTCTTTAATCCGTCGCAAAACTTAAACGCGCCGTCGCCCATCGTCACGATACTGTCCGAAACAGCAATGCTTTCAAGCCCCGTGCAACCCCAAAAAGCATTAACGTCTATCGTCACAACCGCACCGGGTATCGCGACGTTTGTCAGTCGTTTGCAATCGGAGAATGCTTCGCCCGCTATCACCACGGTATTCTCGTTTATTTCACAACTTTCAATATCGGTGTTTTCCGCCTTCATCAAAGCATGATACGGATTATCGGCAGAACCGAGATACAAAGCGTTATCGTACCTGTTATATTCTAATTTTTCACATTCGGAAAATACGTGCGAACGTATTCTTTCTAATTTATCGTTCAAAGTAACGCTCGTAAGACTTTCGCAACGAGAGAATGCACCATAGTCGATACGTTTTACGTTTTCCCCGAACGTAACGCTTTTTAGATTCCGGCAATAGTCAAACGCAAAAATTCCAATTTCGGTCACGCCGTCCGGAATCGTCAGTTCGGTAATATTGTAGCACGCCGAAAACGCGCTCTCGCCTATAATCGTTATTCCGCTCGGAATAATCGGCGATTTTTCGGTCTTACCCGGCGCGTAAAGTACAAGCGTTTTTCCGTCCTTGCTGCACAAATTCCCGTCGATCGCGAAATAATTACGGTTATTCTCGTCTACTTCTATAGTCTTAAGGCGTTTGCACCCGTCGAACGCTTCTATTGAAATTTTTTCCACGCTCCCGGGGATCGCGATACTTTCGAATCCGCAATTACAAAACGCGCCGTAAATCTCGGTTAAACCGTTCGTCAACGTAACGTCCGTAAGATTTACGCAATCGGCGAACGTGTTATCTTCCAGAACGCTCACGCCGCTGCCTATCGCGACTTTTTCAAGACTTTCCGGAAACGCATACGATCCGATCGACTTCACTCCGTTGCCGATCGTGATTTCGGTCACGCCGTATTCTCCCTTGAACGCTCTGCTCACTACGTGAGTGACGCCGTCCGGCACTGCTATAACCTTCTTTTCCCCGAAATATCCGATAACTGTTCTTTCGTTTCTGAAGTTGTCGATATAAATCACAAATCCGTTATCGTTCGTCAGATTGCTTACCTCCGGTACTTTCTTGTAAATATCGCGCGCGTAATAACCTAATCTGCCGTTCGTATCGGAATTTTGCTTTATTTCCAGCGACGACAAGTTAATTACCTCGACCAAACGATAACACCCGTCGAACGCGAAAATTCCTATCGTAGCGACCGTAGACGGTATGGTTATGCTCGTCATTGCGACGCAACCTGCAAACGCGCTATCGCCTATCGCGGTTACGCCGACCGGGATAAACGCTTCTCTTAACTTAGCGCAATTGTTAAACGTAAATTTCTTAATCTCGGTTATACCGCTCGGGATAGTTATGCTCGTAAGGTTCTTGCAATCGCTGAACGCGCCTTCGCCGATATAAGCCACACTATCCGGGATTGCGATACTTTTCAGACTAACACAATGAGCAAACGCGTAATCGCCTATAACCGTTAACCCGTCGGGAAGCGTTACGCTCGTAAGCCCCTCGCAAAACGAAAACGCGGCGGCGGAAACGGTCGTAACCGTATCCGGAATAGTCACGCTCGTAAGACTCTTGCAATTGCCGAACGCTTGTTCCCCGATATTCACAACCGACGGCATGCTAAGATCCGCAAGACTGTAGCAATCGTCAAACGCTCGCTCCGCAACGTCGGTCACCGACGGCATGCTTACGCGCCGCAAGCTATGACAGCCGTAAAACGCCAGCGTACCGACGGAAGTTACCGACGGCATGTTTATACCGATAATGTTGCCGTTATCGCGGAACGCTTCGTCGCCGACCGCGGTAACAGGCTTGCCGTTGTATTCGGCAGGAATCGTTACGTCGTCGTCAAAGCCGCTGTAACCGGTCACCGTGTAAGCGCCGTCAGCGTTCGGTTCGTATTCAAACGGCTCGAAGTCCGGATATTTATCGTCGCCGCCGGGCGTTTCGGTTCCGGGCGTTTCGGTTCCGCCGTTATCGGGCGTTTCCAGACAGGCAACCGCGGCTAACGAAAATGCCGCCACGCAAAGCGCCAGCAACACGACTAACACTTTCTTTCTCATTCTCTTTCTCCTTTTGTCGGGTTTGTAAAAAACCGCTTCCGCTTTTCTCGCCATTACGCCGCGGAATAATTGTATATCGATTAAATTATACGTTAACAATAAAGTTTTGTCAACATAATTACGAGATTCGTGAAAACTAGTAAAGATTTTATTAAATCAACGCGCAATTCGCTTTTTCTCCGAGTAACGGGGTAGGACTGTTGCCGCGCGTTGATTTTTATATTACCGCCGCCCGCAGTGATGCTACCCGATCTTTCCCTTCGTTTCGTATCTCGTCGTGACTTTATTTTGTCGATTTTACCTATAAAAAATATTTTGAAAAAAGTTAATTTAGGTTAATATTTTGCTTGACAAGAGAGTTAGCATGTGCTAATATGTTAACAAAGGTTAACATTGATGCGATCGGAAACGATACGCGGCGATATTAGTCTTGTGCGGGATAAAGCGCGGGTGACCGCGACTCGCAAAAACCGAAATTTACCGCAGTCCGCGAAAGTACCGCGCGGACCTGATCCCGGGAATACGGGCGAGCATTTCGTTGTTCTCCCTCGCCCGTGCGGGATTGCGGAAACGGAGACGAAGTATGGCAACGGCGGCAGGCGTCGTATGCGCGATCGCGGCGATACTCCTCATATCGTTTGCGGTGTGCCGCGACCTGAAAAAACACGAAGAACGAAAACGCGAGTTAAAGCGCAGACTTGCCGAAAAAACGGCAAATCCGCCACCCAAGCAAAACGACTGAACCGGTCAAAACTCCGCGCCGAAGATTATCCGTAAAAAATTAAGCGGCGCGTTCCTCTTTGGCGGCAACGGGCGGCAATATCCGCCCTGCCCCATGATACAGCCAATCTCTTAAATCCTTTCCTAAATCGCAATTCGGCGTACGGACGCGCAAACCCCGTGCGCCGTTTTGCATTATTGTTTTTACGGTGCTGCTCTCCGCCGCGCCGCACCCTGGATGACGGATACAAACGAAAATTGCGCGTTGGATTTTCAGTGGGATTTTTAAGTATAAACAGGACGAAACCTTAACGTTTTCCCCGTCATTCAGAGCGGGGCGGGACGCCACGCGTGGAATCCCCCCGCATGGAGCGGATAATAGTCTTTATAAAAAAGGTTAAAAAACTTTCTTGTTGAGGGAGATTCCACGTCGTAAGGCATAAGCCTCTTGAAAGTCGAGGCAATGCCTTACTCCTCTGAATGACGAGGTAGAACGGAAAGGTTTCGTTCTATTTTATTTATCCTTATAAAAATATCTACCTAAATTATAACGTGCAGTTTCCGTGTTTCCCCGTCATTCAGAGCGGGGCGGAACGCCACGCGTGGAATCCCCCGCATGGCGCGTTAATCCAACCTTATAAAAAAGGTCAATAACGTTCTTGTTGAGGGAGATTCCGCGTCGCAACGGCATTGTTTTACGGTAAAACAATGCCGTTACTCCTCTGAATGATCGGATAAAACACAAAGTACTTCATTAGTATTTATTGAAAGATATTTTATCCTCCGACACACAAAAAGCCGCAAGGAATCGTTCTTTCCTTGCGGCTTTACGTTTTATTTACGAATCGTAATATCTCTCCGATCAGCCGCCGATGACGGTGCCGTTGTCGACGTAATTTTTCAATACCGGCGTATTCACGAGTTTATGCGCAAACGCGCCTACTTTCGCTTCGAGTTCGGGGAACTTGTGTTCGTTGCTTTGGTCGAAATAGGTTATCATCTTTTCGAGCAGTGTACGATCGGTTTCGGGCATGTCGTTCACCCACATCTTCGTCTTGTAGCAGGTTTGCCCGCCGATTACTTCGGTTTGCGTCTTGTCGATGACGAAAGTCACGACGACTTCTTCGACCGACAAAAGGCTCATGTCCGACGACGAGCCGTCGAGGTACTGCGCCAGCGAGTAGTCATAGGAAAGATACATCATGTTGCTCGACGCGTCCTCGTAGTAACCGAGTACCATGCCGAGGTCTGCGTCGGGCTTGACGACTGCGGCATAGACGCTTTCTATGTCGTTCAGCCTGTCGGTCTTTTCGGTCTGCACTTCATAGTCGTAAGGCGAACCGGCTTTTCTCGCGATATAACGCTTGTCGCCGTCCGCGGTGAGCGTCGGCAGGTCGTACACGCCTTTAAGCACGACGTGAATATCCGCGCCGCCGATTGCGATCGGCGCACCGCCGAACGTTTTTTCGGCGTTTACCGGGAACAACTGCGACGACAGAAGCGAGAACACGTTGGGAACGGACAGTCCGCCGTTCTCCACCTTGACTTCGCCCAGAGTGTCGCTCATCTTTCCGATAAGGTCGCGGACGGGTTTCCCGAGCTGACGGTCGAGTTCTTCGGGCTTAAGCGAGGACGCGCCGATCTTGCCGAGCGTCGCCACGAGATCGTCGGTGCGCTCTTTTCCGAGATCGGCATATTCGAGTTCGGGCGTGTTAAGGTATTTGTCTTCAAGCCCGGGCGTTACGTCGATTTTGACCATAACGCCGATTTCGTCGCCGATAAGCGAAGTTATCATGCCTCCGCCCGATCCGATCACGTCAGCCGTCTTTGCGGTAAATCCCACCGTCATAAACCGTCTTTCGATTGTGCGCGTACCGGTCACGTTGCCCTCTTCATCGGTGATCGTGATCGTTTCTTCGTCGCCCTTCGTAAGCCCCACGAATTTCAGCCCGAACGAAGAAGTGAGACCGTTGCCGCTCTCGAACACCGATTTGGTTTGCTCCGCCATAAGCCGCGCGAGCATTTTGTCGGTGAGATCGAAACGAAGTTCGTCGTCGGTATGATGCAGGAACTGTTCTTCGCGGGTTGCCGCTTTGCCGCCGCCGAGTTTTTCGGTGAGTTTAGACGAGTCAAACAAGCCTTCGAGTTTAAGCCCCGCGGTCTTTTCGCTGGTGCCCACGCCCATAAGCGCGGCAAGATCGTCGAATCCGAGATCCACGTACTCCGCAAGCGCAAGTTCGTCGTAGGCGGCTTGTTCGGCTTCGGTGATTTCGGCTTTGACAGTGTACGGTGCGGTTTTAAGCCTGTAAAGTCGGGCATTCCCGGCAGTCGGGTGCGCTCCGTCAAGATCGAGTTCGGCTTGCTTGTAGACGTTGCCGCCCTCGTCCGTCCACACGGGATCGAAATAGGTCTTTTCGCCCACGCGGTAAAACTCGGTGCGCATCAGGTATTTTCTCTCGAACTCGGCGGTAAACCTGTCGCCGTAGTCGATACGCGTCGCGCCTTCGATTTCGGTCACGGAATATTTCTCGACTATTTTTCCACCTTCTTCGACTTCCCACTTGTTCTCGAACAGCAGTTTCTCGTTGTTTTCGATCATATTGTCAACGTCGGCGGCAACCACGGAAGTATAAGCCTCGGCAAGTTCGACTTTGGTTACGCCGTTGTCCTTGAACGCGGTGCCGGCAAGCGCGGAATACACGTCAAGACGGATCTTGCCGTCGGAAACGTTGCCGCTGAGATCGAGAACGCCGTCGATCGACCTGACTGCCTCGCCCATAGCGTCGTTCACCATGTCGGACAAATACGCCTTTGCGTCGGTATTCTCCGCACCCTGAAGTTTCAGAATACCGCCGATAATCTTGTAGACATTTTCTTTGCCTTTCTCGTCCATCTGATTGATAAGGATGTCGACGGTAAGTTTTTCGCCCGTTTCCACCGAAGCGGTAACGAAAATATGTTTGGGAAGCAGCGTCGTCGCCGCCCATTTCGCAAACGCCGGCGCGGATTCCAGTTGTTTTTCCAAAAGTCCTTTAAGATCGAGTTTTGCCACCAGCGAAGCAACGGCGTTGCCGGCGTCGCTCTTGCCGAGCGTGAGTTGTTCGAACGACAAAAATTCCAGCAAGGCGTTGTTCTGCTCTTTCATCTTTGCGTCGAGCGCGGTTTTAACCACGGCGAAAAGTTCTTTATCCGCCACTTCCGCAGTGAAATCAACCGTATAATTGTTTTCGTAATCGTATCCGGCGGTGAATTTTCCGCGGATCTTGTCCACGTCCATATTGTCGCGGCTGATAAGGTTTTCGAGCGCGGTTTTAGCGTCGCCTTCTGCCGCCGCTTTTCTTACGGCTTTGACCTGAGCGTCAACAGGCTTTTCTGTTTCCGCTTTTCCCGTACCGCCGCTTTCGCCGGAATCTTCCGTATTGTCCGTCGTTTCGCCTTTGAGCGAGCCGGAAATCGCGGCGAAGTTCTCGGCGGTGAGCGTGCCGTCTTTAAGGTACAGACTCTCTCCTACCGCGTGATAGAATTTATCTTCGTCGCCGTCGCCGGGCGCGTTGGTCACGATCTTCTTTTCGTCGGCTTTATACAGCGCGCCGACCACTCCGAACGCGTCGGTGAGCGACATGTCGAAGTACT
>CAKQVV010000010.1 GCA_934277845.1 uncultured Clostridia bacterium | reverse complement strand
CGCGGCAAAAGGCGTCGCGTACTTCGATCCGTACTCAAGACGCGTGGTGACGGGCGGAAAAACCGACGACAACGTGTCCCGTCTTGCCGATTATATCTCGCGGTTGAGCGGATCGGAAGTCGCCGACGTCGTAAAAATGCTGCTCGGGAAATAACGTGACAAAAAACAGGAAAACCCGTTTATAAAAAGCGTATTGACATATAACGATTTTCAGTGTACAATATAAGTACGGCGAAAATCGCAAAGACTTACTGTGTGCGGCTGCGACGTGACTACGGTTACGCCACGGTCGCATTTCGCGTTTTGTCGGAATACTTACGGAGGGGGGATAAAAGAATGAAAAAAGCGGCAGATATTGTAACGCTGATTGTGTTGGCATTGAATATGCTTGCCGGTATCGGAATGATTATCTGGCTTAATCATAATGCCGCCGGATCGATTTCGTTTGCAATGACATTGACTTTAATAATCGTAGTATTTGCGTTTTCGGAAGGAATCGGCATCGGTACGTATTTGAAAGGCTTGACCGCAAGTCGCAAAAACGATATGATCGTGCTTGCCGTTTTGCAGATACTGTTTTTCTCGCGACTTGCCGGTATTTTGTATCTGCTTACGGATGACAGCGAGTATGGAGTGCCCGTCGTGTACGACGCGCAGAAAAAATCGAAGAAAAGCGGTAACCGCTATGCCTACGACGGCTATGAAAAGCATTTGCCCGACGACGATACGAAGAATTAAACGGTATCGAGCAAAAAATTAAGCCCCGATCCTTACTTAATAAAGGAGCGGGGCTTTGTTGTGCCCGGTAATATAAAAATTATCTTTTTTCGACCAGCGAAGTGCCGATAAATCCGACTTCGCGGAAATCTGCCATATTCTCGTCGATAACGGCGTCGGTAAGTCGGGAAATAAACTCCGCGGTGAGAAGATAACCGCTCGGCGTGAGATGTCCGTTCATCACGTGACGGCGGAAGAATTCCTCGTCGTAGAGCGGCGCGTACTCGTAAAGGTCGATGACGTAGGCAGAACCGACTTTTGCCGCGATTTCGTACATAAGTTCGTGATGGCGTTTGCGAAGTCCGGCGTGGAATTCGTCATCGTCGTAGCGATCGGGCATTGCGACGAAAAAGAACTTCGCGCGCGGCTGGATCTTTTTATAACGCATGACGAGCGTGCCGAACCAGCCGGCGAAAGTGTCGCGAAGGGGAGCGACGCCGCCGTCGTCGAAGTCGTCGGGCGTGCCGGGATCCTGCTTTCTTCCGAACAGGTCGTTCTCGCCGAGAGCAAAGAAGTAAGCCTGTGCCGCGACTTCGGGGCGGAAGAAACGCATGCGGTCGCCGAAGGATTCGAGATATTCCTTGGCGGTCATGCCGCCGCGCGAGAAGTTGTATGCGGTATTGCCGTATTTGCGCGCTATGTATTGTCCCCAGGAATACTCGAAATAATCGTTGTATTCGTTGTTGCCGTTTTTGTCGACGGACACGATTTCGCCCGAGGACAGGCTGTCGCCGACGTATGCGATCGTACGGAAAATGCTCAGCCAGCCGGTTTCTTTTTCGGTGTTTTTCAGTATGTCTTTATCCATGGTTTTATCCTTTTACGGTGTCTTGCAGGTTATAATTCGACTTGCCGGCAGCCGAAAAAACTATTGCAGCATCGCTTTGAGTTCTTCGGCGGTGTGCAGTCCCACGGTGCGGTCTTTGAGTTCGCCGTCCTTGAACACGAGCAGCGACGGAATACTCATGATGCCGTAACTCATGGTAAGGTCGGCGTTTTCGTCCACGTTCACCTTGACGATCTTGATCGAGCCGTCCTCTTTTTCGAGTTTTTCCAGTTCCGGTGCCTGTGCGCGGCACGGACCGCACCAAGCCGCCCAGAAATCTACCAGCACGATGCCGGTCGCTTCGAGGACTTCTTTATTGAATTCTTCGGAATTAACGTTTTTCATATAGTTTTCTCCTTTGTTCCCGCGATGAATGGGGAACGCAACGATTTTTTTCAGTAGAGTGTGTCGAGTTTTCCGATCGCCTTGACGTAAACGTCGAACAGCCTGTCGAGCGAAGCGAGTTCGATGTGCTCGTCGGCGTTGTGAAGGTCGGTGACTTCGCCCTCTTCTGTGGGACCGTAAGCCACGGCGTTCGGGAGTTCCCTTGCGTAAGTGCCGCCGCCCGTCTGAATGGGGCGCGGGTTTTTTTTGCCGGTGACGGCGGAATAAACACCTAACAGCGTGCGGATAAGCGGCGAATCCTCCGCCATGTAGAGATTATCGGCAAAACGCGCGCGTTTTATAACGCACGATTCGCTGAACGCGGTTTTAAGCGCGGCTTCGACGTCGTCGGGTTTCGCGCTGATCGGCAGACGGAAATCGAATTTGAGAGTAAGCTCGCCGCCGTCGTAATCTGCTACGCCCATGTTCATCGTGAGTACGCCCGTTTCTTTGTCCTCGCGGTAAGCGCCGATCGCTTTGGACGCGTCGGGGCGGGCGAAAGTATCGAAAATAAGGTTTGCGGTTTGGC
The DNA here is from genome assembly GCA_934277845.1 of uncultured Clostridia bacterium. Taxonomy (GTDB): domain Bacteria; phylum Bacillota; class Clostridia; order Christensenellales; family Pumilibacteraceae; genus UBA10677. The sequence goes on along the minus strand of CAKQVV010000010.1, from coordinate 24,445 downwards.
TCTTCGGCATGATCGCCGCCAGCACCGCCCATATCTTCCACAGCGCGTTGTCCGCCAGATCGGGTGCCATGGCGTGCCCCGCAACGCCTTTCGCGGTCACTGTTACGCCGCTTTCCTCGACCGATACGGTAAAGTCGCCGGGTTTCGCGCCGATACGCACGAGGTTTTCGGCGATCTCCGGGGTGGAGAACACCTGCGCCGCGTCGAAAGTCGCGATCAGCGCGCGCATTTTGTCGCACGCTTCGGTGCCGTTTTTCAGCGTTACGCTTGCCTCGCCCGGGACAACGTTCGCGCGTGTGCCGGCGTGAAGAGAAACGACGCTGTCGGCGAAAACTTCGTCCGGCGTAATTACGACGTCGGTGTGAAGTATGCCTTTTTCGCTGTTGATCACCGGGAAGTCCGAATCGGGAACGAGCGACACGACGGGGACTTCGCCCTCGGCTGCGTACTTTTTCAGGCATAGCGAGCCCGTTTCCTCGTTGCAGCCCACAATGAGTCGCACGCGGTGACGAAGGTTTGCCTTTTCGTCGCGCAGTTTTTTGAGAACGTACAGCATGGCGACGAGCGGACCTTTGTCGTCGGCAACGCCTCTGCCGTAAATCACGTCGCCGTCACGGCGCAACGTGAACGGATCGGAAGTCCAGCCGGTACCGGCGGGCACGATGTCGGCGTGTGCGAGTATGCCGATCATCGGTTTTTCGGGATCGCCGTACTCGGCATATCCGTAATAGCCGCCGTTTTCGCCCACTTTCAGTCCGTAATAGGACGCCTTGTTGAGAAACCAGTCGAGTGCGCATCTTACTTCCTTGCCGAACGGCGCGTCGGCTGCGCTTTTTTCGGCTTCGACGCTGTTGAAAGCGACGATTTCGGACAGGTCTTTCAGGAATTGTTCGCGATCGTTAAGCATAAGTTTGCTCCTTGCGTGAGATTATTGCTTTTTTGCGCGTTTGCCGCATTCGTCAACGGCGCGATTACAACGAAATCGCTTGCATAAACGCGTAAATTGATTTATAATTATCGCTGAACCATAAGAAACGGTTGCGGCGAATCTGTCGATTCGTGATTATTATACTCCCGCGCCGTTAATTTGTCAACAGAGGAGCACCAAATGGAAACGGTAAGAACGAGATTTGCGCCCAGTCCCACGGGTTATCTGCATATCGGCGGATTGCGTACCGCGCTTTACGCCTATCTTTTCGCAAAAAAGAACGACGGTAAATTCATTTTGCGTATCGAGGACACCGATATGGGACGTTACGTCGACGGAGCGGTGGAGATTATCTATCGCACGCTCAGAGACTGCGGACTCGACTATGACGAAGGTCCGGACGTGGGCGGAGATTACGGTCCCTACGTTCAGTCCGAGAGAAAGGAAATCTACCTTAAATACGCCCGTCAGCTCGTCGAACAGGGCGACGCTTATTATTGCTTCTGCACCAAAGAGCGGCTCGAAGAAATGCACGCGCAGGGCGCGACCAAGTACGACAAGCATTGTCTGCATCTACCAAAGGAAGAGGTCGAACGCCGCATAGCCGCGGGCGAGCCGTACGTCATTCGTCAGAATATTCCCGAGGAAGGCTCGTCGACCTATCACGACATGGTTTTCGGCGACATAACCGTGGAGAACAAGGAACTCGAAGACAACATTCTCATCAAGTCCGACGGCATGCCGACCTATAACTTTGCGAACGTAATCGACGATCATCTCATGAAGATCAACTACGTTATCCGAGGAGTGGAGTATCTCTCGTCCACGCCCAAGTATAATCTTCTGTATCGCGCGTTCGGCTGGAAAATCCCCAACTACATGCACCTGCAACCCATAATGCGCGACGCACAGCACAAACTCAGCAAACGCCACGGCGACGCGTCCTACGAGGATTTCATCAGGAAAGGCTATCTTAAAGAAGCGGTGATGAACTATATCGCGCTGCTCGGCTGGAGTCCGAAGAACGACCGCGAAAAATTCGGACTTAGCGAAATGGTAGAAATGTTCTCGGTCGAGGGACTCAGCAAGTCCGCGTCCATTTTCGACGAAGCGAAGATGCGCTGGCTCAACTCTTGCTATATCAAGGATCTTACGTCGGACGAGTTTTACGAAAAGGCTTTGCCGTTTATGGAGAAAGTCGACTACCTTAAAGGATACGACCTGAAATTTTTGTCGACGCTGCTTCAGAACCGTTGCGAAACGCTGGCGGACGTAGAGAAACTCACCGAATTTTTGCCCGCGTTCGACGGTTACGATACCGGACTTTTCGTGAACGCGAAATGGAAAACCGACCGCGAATTCGCGAAGAAGATGATCCCCGACCTTATCGCGTTGTGCGAAAAGGACTTCGGCGGACTTCACGACGCGCTGGTCGCCTACGCGGAAAAGGCAGGCTACAAGAAAGGTCAGGTGCTGTGGGTGTTCCGTATCGCGATCACCGGCGCACAGAACACTCCGGGCGGCGCGACCGAAATGGCGGAACTTCTCGGCAAAGACAAGGTCATCGCAAGGCTTAAAGAAAGTCTCGAAAAACTCGCGTAAGGCTATAAAAATAATAACGTCGAGGCTTAACTATCGAGCCCGGCTATTATCAGAGGGAAAAGCAAAAATGTACGAGTCGGTAAAGTCGAATTTTCGCCGGATAGAGCGCGTACACTGCGTTCTGGAAAACACGATCGTACCCATGAGGGTGAGTAATATCGGGCGCGCGCCGCGCTATTCCGATTGTTTCGTGTTTATTCTGCGCGGGCGTGCGCGGTACGTCTTTTCCGATTATTCGTTCGTAGTGTCGTCGGGCGAGATATTGTATCTGCCGAAAAACTCGAACTATACCATAGAAAAACTGACCGAAGAGTATCGGTTCATATTCGTCGATTTCGACTTTATCAAAGACGAGAAAATCTATCGCGGCGAAGCGCTGACGGTTTCCGATCCCGTATCTGCCGAAAAATTGTTCCGTCGCATGGATTCGGTTTATCTCGAACGCGCCGGGTGGTGGAAACCGACGCTGTTGTCGCTGCTTTACGAAGTCTATGCGGACGTAATGCGCCGGGACGGCGAATGGTACCGTCCGGGTACGGCGATCGAGCGCGTGCGCCCGGCGTGCGACGCAATGCTTACGGGCTACACCGATCCGAAATTTTCCGTAACGGACTTAGGCGAAAAATGCGGACTGAAAGAATCGCAGTTCCGCCGGGTTTTCAAGACCGCTTACGGCGTTTCGCCGGTAAAGTACCTTATGCGGTTAAGACTGGAACGCGCCAAAGCGTTGCTCGAAGCCGGCGATTGTCCGATCTCGACGGTCGCGACCGAGTCGGGATTTTCGGACGAATACTATTTTAACCGCGCGTTTACCGCCGGCACGGGAATTACGCCCGGAAAGTACGCCGAACTCAAATCAAAATACCGAAAAGTATAAAAATACCGAAATTTGTATTGCGCTCCGCTTCTTTGTGTGCTAGTATGTACGCAAAGAAGTATTTTTTATAATAAGGTCGGTTATGAACGAAAAAGCGGATAAAAAGTGCGTTCGCGGCGGTATGAGCGCGGAAGAACTAAGACGGAAACTGTTCGGACTGAACGAAAAGTACAACGGGGAATCTGCAGTCGGGCGGCGTGCGCGGCTTATCGCGTACTCGCTCGAAAACGCAGATATAACCTTATGCGGCGGCGACGACTTTGCGTATAAAGCCGATTTTACCAAAGCGACGGAGGATATCCGGTGGGCGGACGTATCCCAAAAACTCGATAAGGATCTGTGTTCCGACGAGTTCGCTGTCCGCGAAAAACACCTTCGCCTGTGCGATTTTATCGGCGGACCGGATTTCGGACACTCGATGCCCGATTTTCGCGCGCTGTTGTCGCTTGGTGTGAACGGACTTATCGGGCGTGCGGAAAAGTACAAGAAAATTTGTTCCGACGGCGGAAAAGCCGACGAAAAAGAGGCGGCGGGGGAAAAGATCGGGTTTTATGACGCGTGTATAACTACGCTGACCGCATTTCGCAAGTTTGTGCGACGATTTGCCGCGCTTGCGGAAATGAACGGCGACGGCGAACTCGAGAAACGGCTTACCCGCGTTTCGGGCGAGCCGCCGAGGACTTTTCACGAGTCGCTTCAATTGATATTGCTTTATTACGTAGCGGTGCAGTATGCGGAGAGTTGTTTCGTGCGATCGCTGGGCGGACTTGACGAACTGTATCCGTATTACAAAGCGGATATTAAAGAGGGACGCGCGACGAAAGAAGACTACGCCGAAGTCATCGCCGGGTTTTACCGCGCGCTCGCTTCGTTTCACGCGACGGCGAACGTGCCGTTCTATATCGGCGGACAGACGAAGTCGGGCAAGACCGCCGTCAATCCGCTCAGTTACGAACTGGTGCGAGTTTACCTTAAAATGGGACTTTACGATCCGAAAATCCACGTCCGCGTGACGCGCGACTTCCCTGGCGATCTTATGGACCTGATTCTGGACGGAATACGCGGCGGGAGCAGCAGTTTTCTGTTTATTTCCGACGACGCGGTGATAAGGGGACTGCACGGCACTATGCGGGAGAATAAAGCCGACGCGCGCGACTATACGGTTATCGGCTGCTATGAACCCGCCGCCTACGGCAAGGAAATGCCCTCGTCGTGTTGCGGGCTGGTCAATATCCCAAAAAGCGTCGAAATCGCGCTGGGGCGAGGCACCGATCTTATGTTCGGCGAGAGAGCGGACGATCTGGAATATCCGAAGCGTTACCGCGACTTCGACGAGTTTTACGCCGCGGTGAAGATGCGTATTCGCTATGCGGCGGAAAAAGCCATGGAACTTACTGTCGCTTACGAAAAACATTACGATCTGGTGACGAGCGCGCCTCTCATTTCCGCAACTTTCGGCGAATGTTTGGAAAAAGGCGAGGACGCATATCATGGCGGCGCGAAATACAACAATTCGGGCATAAACGTCACTGGGCTCGCAACAGCCGTAGACAGCCTTATGGCAATAAAATGGCTGGTATTTAACGCAAAGTACGCAGGACCGGACGAGTTGTCGGAAATTCTCCGCAACGACTGGCAGGGAGCGGACGAGTTGCGGTTAAAGGCAATGCAATCCGACTCTTACGGCAACGACAACAAGGCGGCGGACGCGCTGTATACCGATCTGTACGACTATATCGGCGGACTGTTCAAGGGCAAAAGAAACGGCAGGGGCGGGTATTTCCGTATGGGCACGTTTTCGATAGACAATTGTTTCTGGCTGGGGAAAGGTACCGCCGCTTCCGCCGACGGCAGAAGAAAAGGCGAGCCGATTTCCAAAAACTCGTGCGCGTCGACAGGCAGGGACAAAGCGGGAGTTACCGCGCTGATTTTGTCGGCGGCGAAAGCCGATCCCGCGCTTGCGCCCAACGGCGGCGTACTCGACGTGATACTGCATCCGTCGGCGATTGCGGGCGACGACGGACTTAAAGCGTTCGCCGTGCTTATACGGACGTACTTCGATCTCGGCGGTTTTGCCGTGCATTTCAACGTGTTTTCCGCCGACGAACTGAAAAAAGCGCAGAAAAATCCGGAAAAGTATTCCACGTTGCAGGTGCGCGTGTGCGGCTGGAACGCGTACTTCGTCGATCTTCCGCACGAGCAACAGGACGCGTTTATAGCGGCGGCGGGGAGCGACAATGATTAGCGGCATGGTTTCGGAAATAAGGCGGTTTTGCACTCACGACGGCGACGGCATACGCACGACTATCGCGCTGAAAGGCTGTCCGCTGAGATGCAAGTGGTGCCACAACCCGGAAACCGTTTCGATAAAGCCGGTACTTGCGTTCGCCGAGGCGAAATGCCGGGTTTGCGGCAGGTGCGTTGTCGCATGTAAGTCCGGCGTACACGAGATAAAAAACGGCGTACACACGCTTATGAGGAGCAAATGCACGGGAAGAGGAGAATGCGTGTGGGCTTGCCCCTCGTCCGCGCTCAGACTGTACGGCGAGCGGATAACGGCGGAAGAGGCGGTAAAAGCCGCGCTTAGCGATCGTCCGTTTTTCGATCGGTCGGGCGGCGGAGTGACGATATCGGGCGGCGAGCCGCTGTTTCAGCCCGAGTTCTCGCTGGAAATCGCAAAATTTATCAAAGCCGAGGGTGTTTCTTTTATGCTCGATACATGCGGTTACGCCCGGCGCGAAGTTCTGGAACGGTTTCTGCCCGTCACCGACAAGTTTTTATACGATTTGAAAATGACGGACGAAGCGAAACATCGCGATTTTACCGGTGCGGACAATAAAATTATTCTCGATAACCTCGCGTTTCTGGTCGAGCGCGGCGCGGACGTGGAGATAAGAACGCCCGTTATACCGGGAGTAAACGACAGCGCACGCGACTTTGCCGCCGCCGCGGATTTTCTTAAGAATATATGTTTTGACGGCACGGTCAGACTTTTGCCGTTTAATTCTTATGCGGCGGCTAAATATTCCGCGCTCGGCAAGACATACGTATTCGCCGACGAGCGCAAGCAAACGCCGGGCGAAATGCGGAATTATGCAGCCGTTTACGAGAATGAAGGCATAGATTGCGTTATCGGCTGAAAATCTAATCTTATTTTAATCGATAATTTATTATTTTTATATTGAATTTTGCGATGTTTCGTGCTATACTTATAAAGTAAGAGGTGCGCGGGACTTTTTCCGGCGCAAAAAGTTCTCTAAAACCCGAACTGTAACGGAGGTAAAAATGATTTTTTGTTCCGGAATAAGCAATTGGTGGGACGGACTGACCGCTATTCATCAGGCGGCGTTCATTCTGGCGGCCGCGGCGTCGATTATCCTTGTTATTCAACTCGTAATGATGCTGATAGGATTCGGCAGCGACGGCGGTTTCGACGGCGACACGTCGGATATCGACGGTTGCGGCGATCTCGATTGCGGGATCACCGGTAGCGCGGACGACGCCTTCAATAACGACGGCATCGCGGATGCGGGCGGACTGAGGATCGTTTCGTTTCGCACTGTGGTGGCGTTCTTTGCGGTCGGCGGCTGGATCACCTATACAATGGCGTTTTTCCTGCCATGGTGGGGAGCGTTACTCATCGGCATAGTCGCGGGTTGCGCGGCGGCAGTAGGCGTCGCTTACCTCATGAAAGCGATATTGAAGTTCCAGTCCGACGGCAATCGTAAAATGGGATATGCCGTGGGTAAACCCGCCGAGGTTTATCTCACGATCCCCGCAAAACGCGCCGGCAGCGGCAAAATTAACGTGATCGTGCAGGACGCGCTCACCGAGTGCGCCGCCGTCACCGACAACGACGAGCCTCTTCCGACGGGCAGCCGATGTGTGATAAAGTCGGTGCTTTCCGAACAACTCGTGCTGGTCGAACCCATGACGGCGGTAAATACCGCCGACGAGGAAACGGAGTAAACAAGCAATGGAAGGGAAGAAAAGCACCGACAAGAAAAACGCGAACCGCGACGTAATAAACGTCGGCGAAAACAACCCGAATCACGACGTAACGAACTCCGACGAAACAGACATCAATCACGACGTTATCGAAGATAACGACTATGATAAGCCGTTGAGCGAAAGGGGGTATATTCTGTCGGGACCTACCGAAGCGTGGGAATGGGTGCAGATAACGTTGGCGGTGATCGCGACGCCGTTTATAATAATTATGCTGATTAAAATTTTTACGGGGCAATGGTAATCGAAAAAAATTATCCGGAGGATATTATATGAATCTGTTTGCAGCGGAAGGTTGGGTAACGGGACTTATCGCGGTTATCGTCGTGGTAGTTGTACTGCTTATCATCATGCTGATGATCTTCATCAGCCGTTATAAAAAATGCCCGTCCGACAAGGTGATGGTCATTTACGGAAAGTTAAGACGCACCAAGGGCGGCGCGCCGCAGGCGTCGAGTAAGTGTATTCACGGCGGCGCACAGTTTATCTGGCCGTTCTTTCAGGCGTACAGTTTTCTCGACCTTACGCCCATATCGCTGAACGTCGATCTTAAAAACGCGCTGTCGCACCAGAACATCCGCGTGGACGTGCCCTCTCGCTTCACGGTCGGTATTTCCACCGAGCCGGGTATCATGCAGAACGCCGCCGAGCGCCTTCGCGGACTGAGAATGACCGACATTCAGGACCTTGCGAGCGACATAATTTTAGGACAACTTCGACTTGTCGTCGCGCTGATGGACATCGAAGAAATCAACACCAACCGCGACAAGTTTCTCGACGAAGTTTCGAGAAACGTCGAAACCGAACTGAAAAAGATCGGACTTAAACTCATCAACGTCAACGTAACCGATATCCGCGACGAATCGGGCTACATCGAAGCCCTCGGTAAAGAGGCTGCAAGCAAGGCAATCAACGACGCGAAGAAGTCGGTTGCCGAGCGCGACCGCGACGGCGCGATAGGCGAAGCGAACGCTATTATGGATCAGCGAATAAACGTCGCAAAGGCGAACTCCGCGGCGGTCGAGGGCGAAAACCTCGCGAAAGCGAAGATCGCTCAGGCAAACGCGGATCTTCGCGAAGCGGAGGCAGACGCGGAACGCCGCGCAACCGCCGCCGAGAAGATCGCTCAGGCAAACGCTTTGAAAGAAGCGTACGAAGCGCAGCGCGAAGCCGAAGAAGTGCGTGCCAAACGCGAACAGAGCACGCTCGAAGCGGACGTTATCGTCAAAGCGGAAATCGAAAAACAGCGTCTCGAACTCGAAGCGGAGGCGCAGGCGGAGCAGGCGAGAAGAAAGGCGCGCGGCGAAGCGGACGCGATTTACGCGGTCAAGGAAGCGGAAGCACGCGGTCTTTACGAATTACTGTCCCGTCAGGCGCAGGGCTTTGACAGCCTAGTAAAGGCAAGCGGCGCGGCGGACAGCGCGGTCAAGATGATGATCGCCGACAAACTGGAAGAACTCACGCGTATTCAGGTCGACGCGATCAAGAACATCAAGATCGACAAAGTCACCGTGTGGGACGGCGGCGCAAGCGGCGACAAGCCGGGCTCGACCGCGAACTTCATTTCGGGACTTTACAAGTCCGTGCCGCCCATGAACGAACTTTTCCGCTCGGTGGGCATGGAACTTCCCGATTATCTCGGCAAGGTAGAACAGACCAAGACCGGGAGTAATGCGGTCGTAAAACCCGCGAAAGTCGCGGCTGACGCGGAAGTCGGGCCCGAAGAGGTCAAGCCCGTAAAGACCGCGGCAAAGAAAGGCAAGTAAAAACAAGCCTCGGCAGAACGCCGGTGCAAATTTCATAGCGGGAGCGCGGTTTATGCGTTTTCGCAGGAACCAAAACGTTATTAAGGAGTTGCGCTTGTCGTGCGGAGTATCCCGTGCGGCGTGCGTAACTCTTATTTTTTTCGGAGGAAAGACAGGTGAAAAAATTATTATACGCGGCGGCACTTGTGCTTGCAATGGCGGCGTTTGCACTGTGCGGTTGCGGCGAAACAACGTTGCCCGACAATCCCGACAACGGCGGCGGGAACGGATCGGGCGGCGGCAAAACGACATATACCGTCACGTTCGTCGCGGACGGCGAAACGGTGGAAACGCAAACGCTGAGCCCGGGCGATATGATCGGGGATCCGACCGCCGACTACCAAAAAGAAGGACATACTTTCGAGGGCTGGCAACGTCCCGACGGCACGATAGTCAACTGGAACTATGTTTCCGAACGCAAGGTAACGGGAGATATTACGCTCACGGCGTATTACTCGATAAACTCGTACAAGATCAGTTTCTACTACATGGGCGAGAAGATCGGAGACACGCAGAAACTCGAATACGGCAGCGAGTTTATGTTTCCCGACGGGTTTGTCGACGGCGAGGCGACGGAACTTAAAGGCTGGCGCGAACGCGGCGGCGAAGAAATAATTACCGAAACCGGCGGCACGGTCAGACGCGACGCCGAGTACGACGCGGTGGTGCGGCTGAAACCTTACTCTGCAATCGATTATGACGGTTTTCCCACGGAGAGTTATTACCTTCGCGACTACGACTGCGACGACGCGAGCGTGTCGGTAACGTTCGTCGACGGCACTGAATATACGCTCGGAAAGTCCGAGTATGAAGTGATTGTCCCGGACGACTTCGGAAAGGAACTGAAAAAATATGAAGTAACCGTTAAAATCAAACTCGAAGAAGGCCCGGAGAGAAAAATTATGGTAAACGTAGTAACCGACAAGAATAAAATAAGCGCGCTGTTCATCGGCAACAGTTATTCGGACGACACGATAGACCTTTCGCACAACGTCGCGAAATCTTTGAGCATCGGCAATATCGAGATCGCCACGTTGTATTATCCCGGTTGCACGATCAATCAGCACCTTGACTTTCTGAATACCAACCCGCGCTGTTATATTTTCCGCTATTTCGACGAGAGCGGCAATCTCAATTACCCCACGAGCGTCGACTCGGGCGTGCCGCTCACCACCATGGAAGAAGGGATCAAATTCAAGGACTGGGACTTCATTATTCTGCAACAGGGCAGCCGTGAGAGCGGAATTCCGGGGACTTACGGCAATATCAACTCGCTTATTACTTACATAAAGGAAAAGGCGACCAACCCGCATGTCAGGTTCGCGTTCAATATGACCTGGGCGTATGCGTCGAGCAGTCCGAACTACGGCTTTCCGAATTACGGCAACGACCAGCAGACCATGTACGAGAGTATCGTCAATTCGGTAAAAACGCAGATCGAGCCGAATAAGAATTTCGTTGCGATTATTCCATCCGGCACGGCGGTGCAGAATGCGCGCACTTCATCTGTCGGCGACAACCTTACCCGCGACGGCGCGGATCACCTTACCTACGGCTTGGGAAGATATATCGCCGCGCTTACGTTCGTCCGCACGATCACCGGCATCGATATTTCCGATATTACTTACGCTCCGGGCGGCTTGACGCCGACGAATATCGGGATCGCGAAAGAGAGCGCGATCAACGCGATCGCGTCGCCTTATGCCATCACGAAATCGGCTTACGCGCCTGCGGACGAGTCGAGCATAGTCGGCAAAACGCAAAAGCCGCTTACGTTTACGCAGGGATATTATTACTCGTCGAGCGCGGACGCAAACTATTATGAAATAATCGGTTCGAGTGGCATTTCGGGCAATTATTTCGCCACCGCAAAGTTTACGAAAGCGGACTTGCCCGTCGGCTCGGTGATTTATATCGCGAGCGGCTGGCAGTACCGCCCCGAGGGCTGGGTGAACGGCGGAAGAAACCCGGAAGCCGCCCGCCCCGGCAACGTCACGACCGAATACGTTATCGTCACGGAAGAGTGGTGGGGAAACTATACCGAACGCGCGTTTAACGTTTCCAAAGTAGGTACGCCGCCGATAACCGACGAAGCGGGCAATATTCCGGACGTTTTCAAAATCTATTTACCTTAAAGGCAAATTCCGCGTTTTCGGGCGTAATTAAAGAATAAAATAAAAAAACAAGCCGCAACCTTTTATCCGGGTTGCGGCTTTTGCCGTGTAAATTTACGATTTATTTTTTCGCCAGAGTTTTGAGCACTTCGGCAATGCCGTCAAGTCCGCGGCAGTCGTTGGCTTCGATGCGCCCTGCGTCCACTTCGGCGGTAAGTTTCGGATCGAACGGGAGCGAGCCGAGCACTTTCATGCCGTACTTTTCGGCGATTTCGCCCGCGTGACTCTTGCCGAAAATCTCGATTTTCTTGCCGCAGTCGGGGCAAAGAACATAACTCATGTTCTCGACCAGTCCCAGGACCGGGATATTCATAAGCCGCGCCATATTCACGGCTTTTTCCACAATCACGGAAACGAGTTCCTGCGGGGAAGTGACGATGATTATGCCGTCGACCGGGATCGACTGGAACACCGTGAGCGGCACGTCGCCCGTTCCCGGCGGCATGTCCACGAACATAAAGTCCACGTCGCCCCATATAACGTCCGTCCAGAACTGCTTGACCACGCCCGCGATCATCGGTCCGCGCCAAACGACGGGATCGGTTTCGTTTTCGGTGAGCAGGTTCAGCGACATTACCGAAATTCCGGTAGAGGTTTTGACGGGGAACAAGCCGGTTTCCGTGCCCGTCGCTTTTTCGGTCAGTCCGAACGAGCGCGGGATCGACGGACCGGTAATGTCCGCGTCGAGTATCGCGGTCTTGTAGCCGAGCCTTGCGCTTTCTACCGCCGACAGCGAAGTCACGAGTGACTTGCCCACGCCGCCTTTGCCGCTGACTATACCTATTACTTTCCTGATTTTGCTGAGTTCATGCGGTTTTTCCAGCATCGACTTCGGATCCTGCCGGCTCGGACAGGACTCTCCGCACGCTTCGCAATTATGAGTACATTCGCTCATGTGATTCTCCTTGTGCGCCCTTTGCGCCCTTATATTATAGGACTCGGCGCGCGTTAAGTCAAGCGTAAAGCCGCCCGGGCGAATAAAACCGTCAGCTGCCCGAGTACGGGAACACGCCGGCGCTTTCATCCGGCGGCGGAATCATCGTGTACTCCGCGAGATTCTCGTAAGGCGTGTTTTCCTTGTCCGCCGGCTTTTCCGGCACCTTATCCGTTTTCTTTTGTTTAAGTAGTTTATTGCGCTTTCTGCTCATAATTTTTCTCCTCTTGCCGTTAGTATGACCGTCCTCGCCCCGTTATATCCGCTCGCCACGGGAGAAATAAACAATAATAAGGATAAGTATTCTTTTGGCGCAGGGGATTCCACGCGCTCTGAATGACGAGGTAAAACGGTAACTGCGCGTTATTATTTTAAATTGAACGAGTAGTCCAACTATTATCTCGTCATTCAGAGGTAAAAAGTATTCGCCCGACTGTTCGGGGCGAATACTTTTTACCGTGGAATCCCCCGCATGGAGCGACTACTTAATCCTTATAAATCCCTCATTGCTCGAACCCTGCCAAAAAATTTTTGTTTTTTTGTAAAAACCGTTGACAAACCGGGTAATCGCGATTATAATATAAACAGTTGAATAAATGTTCAACTGTTGACAGAAACTAAAACCGACAACGAAACCGAACCGAGAGAGGAGAAGTATAATGGAAAACGAAGAACAAAAATACATAAACGATTGCTGTGACGACGATATCGTTCACTCGGGCGCGGTGGAAAGAGTGCGTGCGGCGATGCCCGACGAGGACATGCTGTATGACGCGGCGGAACTTTTCAAGGTGTTCGGCGATTCGACGAGGACGCGCATACTGTCCGCGCTGTTCGTGGAAGAGTTGTGCGTGTGCGACATCGCCGAGATCTTAGGTATGACCAAGTCTGCCGTTTCTCATCAGCTTCGCACGCTTCGCCAGACGAAGATAGTCAAAGCGCGCAGGTCGGGCAAAGAAGTTTTCTATTCGCTGGACGACGAGCACATTTCGCGCATTTACAAAATGGCGATGGAGCATCTCGGCGAAGGCAAATAAATTCAGTCGATTCCGCGGGCATCCGCGAGAGAAAAACAAGGAGATCGCTATTATGAAAAAAGTTATCAAGGTCGAAGATCTGGACTGCGCAAACTGCGCCGCCAAGATGGAACGCGGCATCGCCAGAATAAAGGGAGTAGATTCCGTCACCGTCGATTTCATGACGCAGAAAATCGTTCTCGACTGCAAAGACGGCATTATGGACGAAGTAGTCGCGGAAATGAAAAAGGTTTGCCATAAGATCGAACCCGACTGTATCATTAAGGCATAACGTAAAGGCATCTTTTTCGTCGTAAAGGCATCTTTTCCGCGTTTTCGGGCGTCGGCTCGCTAGACGTACGCCTCGGCACGCCGTTGCTCACCGTCACCCGAAATCATCGAAAAATCTGCTCTTTACGAAAAATCGTTTGTATACAAGCGAAATTTTCAAACCCAAACTAAAACCGATTGCGGCGTCGTGCCGCGGAGAAAATTATGGCAAGCAAGAAAAGACCGACTCGAAATCAAAAATCGTTCGTACGCGTTATGATCGCGCTCGTACTGTTCGGCGCGGCGTTTATCGCCGGCAAGGTGCTGGAAGCGCGCGAGGTCGACACAAGCATGTGGATGTGGCTGGGAATATATCTCGCCCTGTATCTCTTTATCGGCTGGGACATCGCATATAAAGCGGTCACCGGACTGTTCCGCGGCGAGTTCCTCGACGAGAACTTTTTGATGTTCATCGCCACCGTCGGCGCGTTCGCGGTGCAGGAGTTTCCCGAAGCCGTTGCGGTTATGGTTTTTTATCAGCTCGGCGAACTGTTCCAGAGTTACGCCGTGGGTAAGTCCCGCGCGTCGATCGCTTCGCTGATGGATATTCGCCCCGATACGGCTACTGTCGTTCGCGACGGTAAAGAAATCACGCTTGATCCCGAAGAAGTCGAGGTCGGCGAAATCATTGTCGTGCGTCCGGGCGAAAAGATACCGCTCGACGGCGTGGTAGTCGAGGGCGCGGGTACGTTGAATACCGCCGCGCTTACCGGCGAATCCGCACCCGTGGACGTTTGCCCCGGTACGGAAGTCGTCAGCGGCTCGATAAACTCGGGCAGCGCGCTTAAAATCCGCTCGATAAAGGCTTTCCACGACTCTACTGTTTCCAAAATTCTCGACATGGTGGAAAACGCTTCGGCGCAGAAAGCGAAAGCGGAAAACTTCATCACGAAGTTCGCCCGTTACTATACGCCCGCGGTCGTTATCGGCGCGGTGCTGCTCGCCGTTATTCCGCCGCTGTTTCTGGGAATAAGCGACGGCGCGGTTTGGAGCGCATGGCTGTACCGCGCGTTGTCCTTCCTCGTCGTGTCCTGCCCGTGCGCGCTCGTCATTTCCGTGCCGCTGTCGTTCTTCGGCGCGATCGGCGGCGCGTCAAAAGCGGGTATCCTCGTCAAGGGCGGCAATTATCTCGAAGTTCTTGCTAGAACCGACGTATTCGTCATGGACAAGACCGGCACGATCACGAAAGGCAGTTTCGAAGTAAAGAAGGTTTTACCCGAAAACAACCGCGACGAAATTCTTGCCGCGGCGGCAATCGCGGAAAGACTGTCCACTCACCCGATCGCGCGTTCGATCGTGGCGGCTGCGGGCGGCGGAATTTCCAACGATTATCGGATCGAAGAGATCGCGGGCGAGGGCGTCACGGCTGCTCGCGGCGACGAAATAATCTACGCGGGCAACAAGCGGCTTATGGCGCGCATCGGTATTCAACCCGAAGAAATCGACGAAACAGGCACCGTAGTGTACGTCGCGAAAAACACCGGATATCTCGGTTGTATCGTTATCGGCGATACGATCAAACCCGACAGCGCGTCGGCAATCGCCGAACTCAAAGCCGAAGGATGCAAGACCGTTATGCTGACCGGCGACAACGAAAAAACGGCGAAAGCGGTCGCGGCGGAAGCGGGCGTCGACGAGTACGCGGCGGGGCTTCTGCCGTCCGACAAGGTCGAGCGTATCGGCAAGTTTCTCGGCAGGAAAGAAAAGACGGCGTTCGTGGGCGACGGCATCAACGATGCGCCCGTCCTGATGCGCGCCGACGTGGGTATCGCGATGGGCGGACTTGGCAGCGACTCGGCGATCGAAGCCGCGGATATAGTACTCATGCACGACAGTCTGTCGTCCATTCCGGTCGCAAAGCGCATCGCGAAAAAGACGATGCGTATCGTGTACGAGAATATTATCTTCGCGCTCGGCGTAAAAGCGGCTATCCTTATTCTCAGCGCGCTCGGCATAACCGGTATGTGGCTGGCGATCTTCGCGGACGTGGGCGTTGCGGTGCTGGCGATTCTCAACGCAATGCGCATGCTGAGAGTAAGCAAACGCGAAACGACGGAAAAGAAATAACGAGTTATATCACTCGTGTACGAAAATCTCCCGACCGAAACAGCCGGGAGATTTTCGTTTTTATCGTATTTGTTTATCAAATATCCGTTATCAGTTGTATTTCGGGAGCCAGTCGCCGTGGGCTTCAAACAGATCGTCGCACATGTTTTTGATGTCGTCCATCGACAGTTCCGCGCGGGTGTGCGGATCGAGATAAGCCGCCATGTACACGTCCTCTTTCTTTCTCGTCACCGCGGCGCGGATCGTCATGAGCTGAACGTTGATATTCGTCATGTTGAGCGCGGCGAGTTGCTCGGGGAGTCGTCCGACGTGGCAGGGGTTAAGTCCGTTGCCGTCGATCATTACCGGCACTTCCACGCAGGCATCGGCGGGCAGGTTGTCGATTAGTCCCGTATTCAGTACGTTGCCGTGAATACGGAAAGGCACGTCGGTTTCGCACGCCTCGATAATGCGCGAGCCGTATTCGCGGCTTCTCTCGTGCGTCACGTCGCCGCCGTTCATGATCTCGTCGCGTTCTTTCGCCCAGCCCTTGATCTGGTTTACGCAACGGCGCGGGTATTCGTCGAGCGGAATATTGAATTTCTCGATGAACTCGGGATACTTATCCTTGATGTAGTAGGGGTGGTACTCGGCGGTGTGTTCGCTGCTTTCGGTGTTGTAGTAACCGAAATGGTTCATCATGTCGAGGCGCACGAGGTCCCAGTCGGGGCGCACCTCGTTGAATTTCTTTTTCATCGCGGGATAAAGGTCGTTGCCGTCCTTGTCGGTGAGTTCGAGCAGCCAGGCCATGTGGTTGATGCCCGCGATCTTCCATTTCGCGTCGTTGAGTTCGGGCATTTTCAGACAATCCGCGAGAGTAGGCACGCACACCTGAACGCTGTGACAAAGTCCCACGGTTTTGATTCCGGTGTAGCGTTGCATGTATCCGGTCAGCATCGCCATGGGGTTGGTGTAATTGAGGAACAGCACGTTCGGGCAGACTTCTTCCATGATGTCGGCATAGGCTTTCATCACGGGAATTGTGCGGAGCGCGCGGAAGATGCCGCCGATACCCAAGGTGTCGGCGATCGTCTGGCGAAGCCCGTACTTTTTCGGAATCTCGAAGTCGGTCACGGTACACGGCTCGTAACCGCCCACCTGAATCGCGTTGATGATATAGTTTGCGCCGCGGAAAGCCTCTTTCGCGTCGGTGTATTTTTCGACCTTGACGGTCTTGTTGTACTTGTCGCGCATCGCGTTGATGATGACGTACGACTCGTCCAGCCGCTTTTCGTCGATGTCGTACAGCGCGATCTCGTAATCTTTAAGATCGCTTAAGAGGCAATCGCCCAGTACGTTCCGCGCGAACACGGTAGAGCCCGCTCCCAGAAAAGTGATTTTCATTGTTTTTTCGTTCTCCTTGACTTGTTTTTAATTATTTGTTATACTTTACGCGTTTGAAACCTTCATGTTTCAAAGCGGTTATAACCGTGAGGAAGTAATAATGTACAACGATAAAAAGAAAGTATTCGGGTATTTCGTTTTCGGCGACAGCGTGAGCGAAGCGATAGAAGTATGCGACGGAGGTTTCGAGGAATGCGCGCCTTCGCATGCCTACGGACCGGCGATAAGGAACTATTACCTTCTGCACTTCATAAAGACCGGTAAAGGTATTTTCTCGACGGAAGGCAAAGAGCATACTCTCGAAAAGAACTCGGCGTTCTTGATCCGCCCCGGCAACCTGTCGTATTACCGTGCCGACGCGGCATCACCCTGGCAGTATGCCTGGATCGGTTTTCGCGGATCGGAAGCCGAATCGCTGGTGAACTCGACGCTGGGATGCGGCGATACGTTCTCCGTGCCGGCAGAACTTATTTACGAACTCGAAACGACGATCAAGACAGCCGGCGACGTGACAGACCTTGCGTATGCGCTGACGGGACTGGTCTATAAAATTCTCGGGCGCATCCGCGCGGAACTTCACCCCAAAACCCAGCGACCGGACATTGTGAAGAGCGCGACGAGATTTATCGAGTATAACTATTTCCGTCCGTTCGACGTCACGGGACTTGCGGGCGAACTCGGCATGAGCCGCGCGCACTTTACTACCGTTTTCACCGCGTCCATGGGCGTTTCGCCGTATAATTACCTTACGCGTTACCGCATCTCGAAAGCGGAATCGCTGCTGAAAGCGGACAACGGCTTGTCGATCACCGAGATCGCGTACTCCGTCGGTTTTTCGTCCATCGAGCGTTTCAGCGAGATGTTCAAAAAGTACGTCGGTTGCAGTCCGTTGGGTTACCGCAAAAACGCGGGCGCGAACCCGGGCGATCCGACTACAAAAACAGTATAATATAACCGCCGCATAAAATCAATAGCGGATTGTTCCGAATTTTTAATGATTTGTTCGGTTTTGCGGCGTGGTTTCGGCGAGGGAAGAAAAGCGGACGGAAGAAAGGCGAACGGACAGGACATATAAAAAACTCAAATAGTTTCGCTATGCACCGCGTTTTTGCTTTTTTTTGAGTCGGAAATGTGATACAATATTTCCGTATGGAAAACAAAGACGCGACACAACTCAATTCGCTCACGCTGGCGTTCTTAGGCGACGCGGTATTCACGCTGTTCGTCCGCGAAAAACTCGTGACGGAACACGACTGCAAGTCGGGCAGGCTGCATAAAATGGCAAGCGACTACGTTTGCGCGGCTGCGCAGGCGAAAATGCTGGAAGGAATTGCGCCGTTTCTCACCGACGAAGAAAAAGAAGTCGCAAGGCGTTGCCGGAACTGTCACAACCCTTCGCACGCGAAGAATGCCGCGCTTTCGGACTACAAAAAAGCGACCGCGCTCGAAGGCGTGTTCGGCTTTTTGAGGCTGACGGAGCAGAACGAACGGCTGAACGATATTATGCAAAAATGCACCGAAATAATCGACGGAGGTAGCGGCGATGAGTAGAGCCGACAAACTGTTTATATCGAACCTGAAAGACATTATTTCGACCGGCTGGTCGGATAAGGATATCCCCGTGCGCCCGCACTGGGAAGACGGTACGCCCGCGCACACCGTCAAAAAATTCTGCCTGGTGAACCGCTATGACTTATCGGAAGAGTTCCCGATAATAACCGTGAGAAAAACCAACTTCGCGGCGGCGGTGGACGAGATTCTTTGGATCTGGCAGAAAAAGAGCAACAACGTCCGCGACCTTAATTCGCATATCTGGGACTCGTGGGCGGACGAGAGCGGCTCGATCGGCAAGGCTTACGGTTACCAACTCGGCGTAAAGCACAAGTACCCCGAGGGCGAATTCGATCAGGTGGACAGAGTGCTTTTCGACCTCGGTCACAATCCGTACTCGCGCAGAATAATGACGAATATCTACGTCCACGCCGACCTTCACGAAATGAACCTTTATCCGTGCGCCTACTCGATGACGTTCAACGTCACGGGCAACAGACTCAACGCGATACTCAATCAGCGTTCGCAGGACATGCTGACGGCGAACAACTGGAACGTCGTGCAGTACGCGGTACTCCTTATTATGATGGCGAAAGTTTCCGGACTTGTCCCGGGCGAACTCGTCCATGTCGTCGCCGACGCGCACGTTTACGACCGCCATATTCCGATCTGCGAGGAACTTTTTTCTCGTCCGCAGTACGCCGCGCCCAAACTGATATTAAAGCGCGACGTTACGGACTTTTACGACTTTAAGGTCGACGATTTCGAACTCGTCGACTACAAATACACGCCGCTCGGCAAGAAAATAGAGGTGGCAATATGATAAGAGCGATAGTAGCCGTGGACAAGAACTGGGGCATCGGCAAGAACAACGACCTTTTGTTTCATCTTCCCGCGGACATGAAGTTTTTCCGCGAAACCACGCTCGGCAAAGTAGTGATAATGGGCAGCAACACGCTTAAATCCTTTCCGGGCGGCAATCCGCTCCCGAGGCGCACCAACGTCGTCCTTTATCCCGGCGGAGAAAAGCGCGACGACTGCGTTATCGTCGAATCTTTGGACGAAATGCGCGAAGCGCTCGGAAATTATATCGACGAGGATATTTTCGTTATCGGCGGCGCGATGTTCTATCACACCATGCTGCCGTATTGCGGCGAAGCGCTCGTCACCAAAGTGAACGCCGACGGCGCCGCGGCGGTGTTTTTCGACAATCTCGACGAAAAGCCGGAATGGGAATGCGTCAAAGTGACCGCGCCCATCGAAACGGAAGGTATCGTGATAAGATTTACGACGTACCGCAACCATGCTCCGCTGGACTTTTTCAGGCAAAACCAAGAATAAGGAAATATAAAAATGAAGATTTACGGTAGAAACGCCGTGTCCGAGGCAATCAAATCGGGCAACACCATCGACCGTCTTGTCGCGGCGAAGGGACAAAAAGACGTGGGCGCGCAGCGCATCATCGACGACGCGAAATCGCGCGGCATCAAGGTCTTTTTCTATGACAAAGAAGTACTCGACCGCGAAACCGGCGGCAAGAAGCATCAGGGCTTCGTTGCCGAAGTCACCGACTTTAAATACTGCGAACTCGACGATATTCTGGCTTATGCCGAAGAAAAAGGCGAGGCTCCGTTTTTGTTTATTCTCGACGGCGTGGAAGATCCGCACAACCTCGGCAGTATTTTAAGGGTAGCGGAGTGTACGGGCGCGCACGGCGTGATTATTCCGCGGCACCGCAGCGTGTCGGTCAACGATACGGTAGTCAAGGTTTCGGCGGGAGCGGCGGAGCATATCCGCGTGGCAAAGGTCACCAACGTCAACGACGCGATCGACGAACTCAAAGCCAAAAACGTGTGGGTATACGCGGCGGATATGGACGGGGAGAATATTTACAAGACAAAACTTACGGGCGCGGCAGCGTTCGTTATCGGCGGCGAAGGCAGCGGTGTAAAACGGCTCACCCGCGAAAAATGCGACGGAGTGGTCGCGCTGCCCATGCGCGGCAAGGTCAACTCGCTCAACGCGTCGGTCGCGGCGGGCGTTGTTGCCTATGAGTATATCCGTCAGAATTTTGAAAAATAACGAAAAATCGCGTTTTCGGGCGCAATTCGCTTGAAAACCGCGACGGTAAATTATATAATAGACTTCGGTCGGAGAGAAATATCCCGATTGACATAAAAATGAAAGTAATTCTTTAAGGAGATAAATCTTATGAGAAAGCCTATAATCGCAGGCAACTGGAAGATGAACAACACCAAAGCGGAAGCGGAAACGCTTCTCACCGCGCTCAAACCGCTCGTTAAGGAAGTAAAGGGCGTTGACGTAGTCGTATGCGTTCCGTTTACCGACATCGAAAAAGTCAAGAAACTCGTCAAGGGCAGCAAGATTCGCGTGGGCGCACAGAACGTTTCCTGGGCGGACAAGGGCGCGTTTACCGGCGAAATCAGCGCGAGCATGCTGATCGAGGCGGGCGCGGAATACGTCGTCATCGGACACAGCGAACGTCGCCAGTACTTCGGCGAAACCGACGAAACTGTAAACAAGCGTACCGTGCAGGCGCTTAAATACAATCTTAAACCTATCGTTTGCGTGGGCGAAACGCTGGACGAGCGCGAAGGCGGCTTCACCGAGAGCGTGCTTTACAAGCAGATAAACGGCGCGTTCGAGGGTATTTCCGACGAGGACGCAAAGAAGATCGTCGTGGCTTACGAACCCGTCTGGGCAATCGGCACCGGCAAGACCGCTACCGCCGAGCAGGCAAACGACACCATCAGGTTTATCAGAAAAACGCTTGCCAAAAAGTACGGCAGAGTGGTCGCTAATCGCGTGCGTATTCAGTACGGCGGAAGCATGAACGCAAAGAACGCCGCGGAACTGATGGCAATGAGCGACATCGACGGCGGACTGATCGGCGGCGCGTCGCTGAAAGCCGAGGATTTCTCGATCGTCGTGAAATCGGGCGTAAAGGCATAATATAACGTTTATGAGAGGGCGGGCGGTAAAACGGTCGCCCTTTCACGGGAGTTAATACAATGAAAAAAACAGACGCAATTATTATAATGGACGGTTTCGGCTGGAGAAAAGAAGAAAAGGGCAACGCGGTTATCGCAGCCGGCACGCCCTATATCAGGAGCCTTATGGCGAAGTACCCCTACACGTTTATCGAGGCGAGCGGCAGGGCGGTCGGACTTCCCGCAGGTCAGATGGGCAACAGCGAAGTCGGACACCTCAACCTCGGCGCGGGCAGAGTCGTCTATCAGGACATCACCCGTATCGACAAGGCGATCGAGGACGGCGATTTCTTCACCAACCCCGCGTTCGTCGGCGCAATCGACAACGTGAAAAAATACGGCACCGCGCTTCATCTCGTGGGACTTCTGTCCGACGGCGGCGTCCACAGTTGCATTTCGCACCTGTTCGCGTTGCTGGAACTTGCAAAGCGTAACGACGTCAGGACCGTGTACGTTCACTGCGTGACCGACGGCAGAGACGTGCCGCCCGACAGCGCGGTAAAATACATCGCGGAAACCGAGGCGGAAATCAAAAAACTCGGCGTGGGCAAGATCGCCACGGTCGAGGGCAGATATTACTATATGGATCGCGACAACCGCTGGGAGCGCGTTAAAAAAGGTTACGACGGCGTGTTCGCCGGCATCGGCGCGCACTACGCCACCGCGGAAGAAGGAGTCCGCGCGTCCTACGACAAAAAGGTTTACGACGAGTTTATCGAGCCTATTGTCGTGGGCGACTACAAGGGCGTAAACGCAAACGACAGCATTATTTTCTACAACTTCCGTTCCGACCGCGCAAGAGAAATCACGCGAGCGGCAATTTACCCCGATTTCGACAGTTTCGAGCGCACCGGCGGGTACAAGCCCGTTTACTACGTCGGCATGACGCAGTACGACGCGACCTTCACCGGTATTCACACCGCGTTCGGACCGAAGCACCTCGACAATACGCTGGGCGAATACCTCGCAAAGCAGGGATTGACGCAGGCGAGAGTCGCCGAAACCGAGAAATACGCGCACGTTACGTTCTTCTTCAACGGCGGCGTGGAACAGCCCAACGCGGGCGAACAGCGCGTGCTGGTCGCCAGCCCGAAAGTTGCTACCTATGACCTTCAACCCGAAATGAGCGCGCCCGAAGTCACCGAAAAGGCTCTCGAAGTTGTGGGCAACGTGGACGTACTGATCCTTAACTTCGCAAACTGCGACATGGTCGGTCACACCGGCGTGTTCGACGCGGCGGTAAAAGCCGTCAGGACCGTGGACGAATGTCTGTCCAGACTCGTTCCCGCAATTCAGGCGACCGGCGGCACCGCGCTCGTCACCGCCGACCACGGCAACGCCGAGCAAATGTGCTTTGACGACGGCTCGCCCTGCACTTCGCACACGACCAACCTCGTGCCGTTCATCGTCGCGGGCGACAAGTACGCTCACGCCGAACTCAAAAAGACCGGCGCGCTTTGCGACGTGGCTCCCACGCTTTTGGACGTCATGGGCGTACACAAGCCCGACGAAATGGAAGGAGCAAGTCTTATCGAAAAGAAATAGTGAAAACGGAAACGGGGCTTGCGAACGCGCGAGCCTCGTTTTGCGTATAATCGGTATATAGGCAGGAGGAGAGAATTATGAAAATTTACGACGATATTACCGAACTTATAGGAAAAACGCCGGTGGTGCGGGCGAGCCGTTACCAAAAGGCGAAAGGACTCGACGGCGAACTGCTGGTCAAGATCGAGAGTTTCAATCCCAACGGCTCGGCAAAGGACAGAATAGGAATTGCGATGCTGGACCTGGCGGAAAAAGACGGCAGTCTTGCGCCCGGCGGCACGGTTATCGAACCCACCAGCGGCAATACGGGCATAGGACTAGCCATGGCTTGCGCGGTGAGAGGATATCGGCTGATTCTCACGATGCCCGAGTCCATGAGCGTCGAGCGGCGCAAGATTCTCGCCGCGCTCGGCGCGGAACTCGTGCTTACTCCCGCCAAAGAGGGCATGAACGGCGCGGTTAATAAGGCGAACGCACTACACGCCGAAATTCCCGGTTCGGTTATCGCGGGACAGTTCGTAAATCCGGCGAATCCCGCCGCCCACCGCGCGACCACCGCAAAAGAAATAATGAACGACCTTGACGGCAAACTCGACTATTTCGTCGCGGGCGTGGGCACCGGCGGCACGATTTCGGGCGTTGGGGAAGCGTTGAAACCGCTTATCCCGGGGCTTAAAGTCGCGGCTGTCGAACCTGCCGATTCGCCGCTGCTCGGTAAAGGCGTTGCAGGTCCGCACAAGTTGCAGGGCATCGGCGCGAACTTCGTGCCCGCAGTACTCGACAGATCGGTAATCGACGATATTATCGCCGTCACCACCGAGGAAGCCTATGCCTCTGCCCGGCTTCTCGGCAAAACCGAAGGCTTTACATGCGGTGTTTCGGGCGGCGCGGCACTTTTCGCCGGCGAAAAGATTTTGCGCGCTCATCCCGGCTCGCGCGTTCTCGTTTTCCTTCCCGACGGCGGCGACCGCTACCTGTCCACCGACCTGTACGAGGAGTAGCGGGGGAGTATTAAGTGATAGTATTCGTTCTAGGCAGAGTATTCAAAGAAACAGCCGAACTTAACCATACGGCTGTTTCTTTGAATGACAAGGTAAGACGGCAAGTGAGCGTTAAATTTTAAATAAATTCTGCATTCGTCACGCGACAACCATACTATTTCCATTTCCGACCTTAAAAGAGTTGCGGGGTCCGGGACACAACCGAAAGTGTCC
>CAKQVV010000009.1 GCA_934277845.1 uncultured Clostridia bacterium | reverse complement strand
CGTCAAGAGATTCTCGTTGCTTGTCGGCGACGTGATGTTGTTTTTCACACCGAGAAAACCGAAATGCGACGACAATTTCGCGTTGCAGGATGCCTACTGGGAAGCGTTTGCGACATGCGCGTTCGTTTCGCCGGCGTTCCAGCCGAAACTCAACAAGATTTATAAAAAGGTCGTCGACGTGATGAACAACCCCGATTTCGTGCCGATCAAAATCGACGTTATCGTGCTTGCGGCGGTAATGACCAGGCTCAGCGGCGCGCATCCGGTGTTTTACGGAAAAGAGCATTGTTGTGAAATTTACAATATAAAGACCGAAGATTACGACAAGTACATCGCGATGCTGGGACTTGCCGACGATGACAGACGCGCCGATAAGCGCGAGCGTGCGGAAAAGGCGAAAGACGCATCGCCTGAAGATAAAAAAACGACGAAAACCAAGGAGAACAAGCAATGATAGATTCGGATAAACTTTTTGAAAAGTACCTCAAATCCTGGCTCGAACGGCACAAAGGCGAGTACACCGCCGACGAAACGGAAGAGATGATCCCCGAACTATATGAAAAATGGGTGACTACGCCTTCTGCCGAAACCGACGGAGTAACGCCCGAGGAGTATTTCGCGAGAATTACCGATCCCGACGCGCTGATTGCCGAGTTTATAAAGACCAACCGCGGCGACGACAATCCGTGTTCGTTGCTTCTCGACAGAATAGCCGAAGTACCCGGGTGTGCGGCAGGACTTAAAAAGATAGTGGAAGAGAACGGCGATCCGAAAACCGTGATCGCCGCAATGGATATTCTCGACGAAACGGGCGCGGATCAGCCGCTTAAGTTCTATACGGAACTTTTGACCGACGACACTGCCGACGAGGGAGTGGTGGAAAAAGCCGCCGAAATTCTGAAAGAGAATGCCGGCGCGGTGAAGGAAGAACTGTTCGCCGCAATCGCAAAAGCGACGCCCGCACAAAAGCAGATAATCGCCGACGTGCTGGTGGGAACCGACCGCGACGACAGGACGTTCGGGCTATTGAAAGAACTGTTCCTGGCAAAAGAAAACGTGCCTTTTATCGCGGGACTTCTCGGAAAATACGGCGACGATCGCGCTGCGGCGTTTTTGTATCCCGCGCTCGACGACAGCAACTATCTCGAATTTATGGAAATAAGGAACGCGATCGAGCAACTCGGCGGAGTAGTGGACGACACTTACCGCGACTTTACCGACGATCCGTATTATAAAGCGATAAAACATTTAAAATAAGCACCTTCCCGAAGCGGAAACCGACAAAATTGTCGGACGGAGATTGTTATGGAAAAAATTACGCTTGAAAAGATCAAGGCTGACGAGGACATCCGCGCGCTCATCGACGGGGCGAACAACAACATGAAAGAAATGGGCTATACCGAGCACGGACTGCGCCACGTCGGTTACGTCAGCCGAACGACCGCGAACATTCTGCGCGAACTCGGCTGCGACGAGCGCACGGTCGAACTCGGCGCGATCACCGGCTGGATGCACGACATCGGCAACGCCATAAACCGCAAAAACCACGGCTTGTCGGGAGCGACGCTCGCGTTTCAACTGCTCGACAAAATGGGCATGGACATGCGCGAAATTTCCACCGTCATCGGCGCGATCGGCAATCACGAGGAAGAAACCGGCGTGCCCGTCAGCGCAGTCAGCGCGGCACTCATCATCGCCGACAAGAGCGACGCTCACCGTTCCCGCGTGAGAAAGGACAGTTACGATTCGACGGATATTCACGATCGTGTGAACATGTCCATCAAGAAAAACTCGCTTATCGTCGACAAGCAGAAACACGTTATCAGGCTGGTGATTTCTATGGATCAGACGTCTGCGCTGATGGAATACCTGCAAATCTATCTTTCGCGCATCGTGCTCAGCGAAAAAGCCGCCGCTTTCCTCGGTTGCAGTTTCGAACTTGTGATCAACGGCGCGACGATCAACCGCAAAGCCGGCGAGATCAAGAAACTCACCCTGAAATCTTCCGAACGCGAAGTCAGCGAGGACGAGAACTGACTGACAGTAACTCCCGAAAAAATTTTTATTTTTAATAATAACGCGCAGCACGACCGCTACGACGTCATTCAGAGACAAAAGGCAATTACCCCGAACGGTATGGCAGTTGCCTTTTATCGCGGAATCCCCGCCATCAAACGACGATACGCCATTATAAAAACAGTACGTCAAATTCTTTTCCGTTAAACTTGCGGTGATAATCGAAAAAGACCTTTCGTATAAATATAGTATGTGGAAGATCTTTTCGATATCAATGCTGGTAATCGGCACGGTAATAGGTGCGGGTTTTGCCTCGGGACGCGAAATCGTCGCGTTTTTCGGCGTTACGCCGTCGCCGTGGGTTGCGGTCACGTGTGCCGCGATAACTTTTATCATGTGTGCGGTGTTCCTGCTCGTCGGTAAAAAAGCGAATGCACGCGACGCAGGCGAAGTAAACGCCCGTCTTGCGGGACGAGCCGACGCGGTACTCAATATCGTCATGCTGTTCAACAGCGCTATTTCGCTTGCCGCAATGTTCGCCGGTTTCGACAGCCTGTTTTCGGCGTTCTGTCCGTTAAAGCCGTTGTACTCGGTAATTTTCGCGATAATTTCCGTTCTCGTCGTCACAAAGGGACTGGACGGACTGATAAAGTGTAACGCGTTTTTGGTACCCGCGCTCGCCGCCGTAATAATTTTTGTTACGACTTCGTGCATAAATGTGCCCGCGCTGTCGCCGTTCACCTCAGGCAACGCCGTGCGTTCCGTGACGTATATCGGCATGAACATGATGCTTGCGGCATCTGTACTCACCACCGTGCACGGACTGAACAAAAAGCAAATTTTCGCGGCTTCGGGCATAACCGCTGCGGCAGTCGGCGCGCTCGTTTTGCTCATTATCCTCGCGCTCGGCTCGTCCGACGCGGGGAAGGCGGATATGCCGATAATCACGATGTCCTCAGGACTCGGAAAAGTCGTCTGCGGTTTTGCGGTGTTTGCCGTTGCCGCCGGTATATTTACCACCATGCTCACGGCTCATGTCACGCTCACGGACTGGCTCGACGGACTGATAGGGAACAAACCTTTATCTGCCGTTTGTACTGCCGCAGTGTGCCTTGCGCTCGGTTTTTTGGGATTTAAAACGGTAGTCGACGTCTTGTATCCGGTGCTCGGTGTACTCGGCGTCGCCTACTTTGTTGTCAATCTGATTTACTTGTTTCCGCATCGGGACGCTAAAACGAAGCGTTTTTGCCATGGCAAAGTGACTTGCGCGCCTATGAAAAAGCCTGCCGGGCAGACTATCGTTTCCGTCTGCGGCCGACGAACCGTTCGAGCGCAACGACGCCGAAATACATAAGTCCCGCCAGCACGCAAAGAATCACGGTAGCGGTCATCACGAGATCGAGTTTGAATACCTGACCGCCGTAGATTATGAGGTACCCGAGTCCCGCGCCGGACACGAGGTATTCGCCCATGATCGTGCCCACCCACGATAACCCGACGTTGATTTTCAGTACGGAAATGAAATCGGGCAGAGCATGCGGCAGCACGAGTTTCGTCAGTATCCGAAACTTACTCGCACCCATTGATTCGAGAAGAAATATCTTGCCGCCGTCACAGGACGTAAAACTTCCCAGCATGTTCATTATCGTCACGATGATGCAGATGAGAAACGCCATCATGATAATAGCGTTCATGTTCGCGCCCACCCAGATGATGATTATGGGACCGAGCGCGATTTTCGGCAATGCGTTCAGCACCACGAGATAAGGTTCGCTCACCCGGCGCAAAGTCACGCTCCACCACAGCATTATCGCGAATATCGCACCCACGGCGGTGGAAATCGCAAAGCCCGCAACGCATTCGGCAAGAGTTATGCCGATATGCCGCATCAGATCCTTTTGTATCAACTCTACGAAAGTTTTGCCTATTCGTGAAGGCGAACTTACGAAGAACGAGTCCACCCAGCCGAGCGCGGTCGTGAGTTCCCACAGCCCGATAAACGCCGTGAGTATCGCTATCCTGATCCCGTGGATTTTCAGTTTATCCAGCCGGATCGACCGAAGATACCGATCCCTCGGCGAAAGCGTTTTTTTGTTCAGAAGCGTTTTCATTTGTTTCACCTCGCGTTGCGCAAGCACCGGTAAAAATCCCGTCGCCTGCGCCGTTTGTTTATTCCCCGGCACGTACCGAAACTTCTTTCCATATCTTGTCGAACCACGCCGAAAACCCGGGTTCTTCGCGTCTGCCCAGCGGAGTGGACGCCGTAAGATCGATCCTGAAATCGCGCTTTACGACGGCGGGACGAGGAGAGAGAACGATAACCCTGTCACTCATCGAAACCGCCTCGGAAATGTCGTGAGTGACGAGCAGCGCGGTCTTGCGTTCCTTGCGTATTATCGAGTAAACGTCGTCGCAAACCGACAACCTCGTCTGAAAATCCAGCGCGGAAAACGGCTCGTCGAGAAGAAGTACGTTCGGACGCAGCGCAAGCGTGCGGATGAGCGCGACGCGTTGTCGCATGCCGCCGGATAGTTGTGACGGATAATGATTGCGGAATTCGTACAGTCCGTACTTTCGTAGCAGCGCGTCGGCATAAGCCTCGGTTTCCGTTCCGCGCGTTTTGCGTATTTCGGGACCTAAAAGCACGTTTTCTCTTATCGTCCGCCACTCGAACAAATGATCGCGTTGCAGCATGTAGCCGACGTTTCCTTTTCCGGTTTCTGTCACCGATTTTCCGCCGACGAGTATTTCGCCGGAAGTGGGAACAATCAGTCCCGCCACCAGCGAAAGTATCGTCGTTTTTCCGCACCCCGACGGCCCCACCAGCGACACGAATTCGCCTTCGCTCACCGAAAATCCGACGTTTTCAAGGGCTTTGGTTTCACGCTCCGGCGTCTGATAGGTCAACGTTACGTCTTTGAGATCGAGTATGTTCATTGTCTTATCCTCGCGTTTTTCCGTTTCAGTATGGTAGTATCGGCGGTTTTTTGCGTTAAGTTTTACTCGGATTTAAGCCTTGTCGCCGAGTATCGCGTTCACATAATCGTTGTTCACCGCGCCGGTATAAGTGACGCGGCTATCGAGAAATCCCGCATTCTCCATGACTTCCTGTAGTTTAATATACGCCTCTTCGGTAAACAGCGGAGTCGAACACCAGGCGTCTATTTTAAGATAACTTTTAACAGCCGCGGCAAGCGATTCGCGTGAAGTACCGGCAAACGACGCTTCGAGCGATCCGGCGACCTTTTCGGGCGTGTTGTCTTTAATATAGTTGTAACCTTTTACGATCGCGCGCAGGAAGTTTTTGATCACCTCGGGATTTTTGTCGAGATAACTTTTGCTTGCCGAGAACGAAGTGTAGGGGATTTCGCCGCCGGCTTCGCCCACGCTCGCCACTATATAACCTTTGCCGCTCGCCGCAAACTCGGACGCTGTCGGCTCGAACATGGTCGTGTAGTCCACTGTGTCGTCCGACTCGAACACGGGAGCCATCATGTTGAACGCCACGTCGGTATTGAATTTTAGGTCGGTTTTCTCGTCCAGTCCCGCTTTGTTCACGACGTACTGCATCGTCATCGCAGGCACGCCGCCCACGCGTCCCGCGAGAACGTGCTTGCCGCGAAGTTTCGTCCACTCGAAATCGGGATCGGGCGCTTTCGCCACCAGGAACGAGCCGTCGCGCTTGGTGAGTTGACCGAAAATCACGGGATAATCTTTTTGCCCCTGCGCCTGACAGTAAATCGTGGCTTCCGGGCCCATAAGACCTATGTCCGCAGATTTCGAGGTGATAGCGGTCATGACCTTATCCGCCCCGCCGCCGTTACTGAGTTCTATTTCGATTCCGTACCCGGACATATACCCGTTGTTTATCGCAACGTACATCGGCGCATAGAAAATCGAGTGTGTGACTTCGCACAGCCTGACTTTGACCTTTTCGTCTTTTGCGTTACCGCCGCAACCGCATAGCGCAAAACTCATTGCGGCAATCGCCGCCGCCGCGAATAACGCGATTTTTCTTTTCATAAAATCCTCCGCATTGATTTTGTAGCCGCCCGACAGGGCTGCATAGTCCATATTATGCGGGGATCGGCGGAAATGACAACGCGCGGGCAGGGCAATTCGCAGTTAACCCCGCATCGCACCGGAAAATTTGGGGTTTTACGCTAAACCCACGCCCGAAAACTTGCCTATTGTTTGTTTTTGTGATAAAATAATTAAGTATATTACTGAAATCGGAGCAACAACATGAACAAGACTTACGATCCGAAGTCGTTTGAAGAGCGAATTTACAAAAAGTGGCTTGACAACAAGTACTTCCTTGCCAAGCCAGATCCCGATAAAAAACCGTTTACCGTCGTAATTCCGCCGCCGAATATCACCGGGCAACTCCACATGGGGCATGCCCTGAACGATACGATTCAGGACTCCATTATCCGCTACAAGCGCATGAAAGGTTTTGAAGCGTTGTGGCTGCCGGGTACCGATCATGCGTCGATCGCGACCGAAGTCAAGATTGTCCGGAAGATGCACGAAGAGGGCTTAACAAAGGACGACGTCGGACGCGACGGGTTCTTAAAGCGCGCTTACGCGTGGAAAGAACAGTACGGCGGCAGAATCGTCGAACAGTTGAAAAAAATGGGTTTTTCCTGCGACTGGGACAAACTTGCTTTTACCATGGACGAACGTTGTTCCAAAGCCGTCCGCGAAGTTTTCGTCAACCTCTACAACAAAGGTCTTATCTACCGCGGCGACAGAATAATCAACTGGTGCCCGGAGTGCGGCACCGCGATTTCCGACGCCGAAGTCGAATACGAAACGGAAGAAGGACACCTTTGGCATCTTAAATACCCGATCGAGAACAGCGACGAGTTCATCATCGTCGCGACAACGCGTCCCGAAACCATGCTGGGCGACACCGCGGTTGCCGTCAATCCGTCCGACAAGCGTTACGCCGCGTTCGTCGGCAAGAACGTCGTTCTCCCGCTCGTGGGCAGAAAGATCCCCATCGTTGCCGACCGTTACGTCGACAAGGCGTTCGGCACCGGCGCGGTCAAGATCACGCCTGCGCACGATCCCAACGACTTTGAAGTCGGCGTGCGTCACGACCTGCCCGTTATACGCGTCATGAACGACGACGCGACCATGAACGAGAACGCAGGCAAGTATGAAGGACTTACCCGCGACGAAGCGAGAAAAGCGATTGTCGCCGATATGGACGCGCTGGGATTGCTTGTCAAGGTCGAAACTCACGAACACAATGTCGGACATTGCTATCGTTGTCACACGGTCATCGAACCGATCGTGTCCAAACAGTGGTTCGTCAGAATGGAAGAACTCGCAAAACCCGCGATCAAAGCCGTCACAGATAAAGAAATTTCTTTCCTGCCGAAACGCTTTGAAAAACAGTACCTGCACTGGATGAACAATATCCGTGACTGGTGCATTTCCCGTCAGCTTTGGTGGGGACACCGCATACCGGTATTCTACTGCGATCATTGCGGCTATGAAACTGCGTCCAAAGAGGATCTTAAAGTCTGCCCGAATTGCGGTAGTCCCATGCGTCAGGACGAGGACGTGCTCGACACCTGGTTTTCGTCGGCGCTGTGGCCGTTCTCCACGCTCGGCTGGCCGGACAAAACGCCCGAACTCGACTATTTTTATCCGACCGACGTACTCGTCACCGCTTACGATATAATCACGTTCTGGGTTGCGAGAATGATTTTCTCCGGCATCGAACACATGCACGAAGTCCCGTTCCGCGAAGTACTTATCCACGGCATCGTCCGCGACGAGCAGGGCAGAAAGATGAGCAAGTCGCTCGGTAACGGCGTCGATCCGCTGGTCGTCATCGACAAGTACGGCGCGGATTCGCTCCGTTTCTCGCTCGTCAACGGTATCGCGCCCGGCAGCGACATCAGATTCTCCGAGGATAAACTCGAGAGTTACCGCAACTTCATGAACAAGATATGGAACGCGTCGCGTTTCGTGCTCATGAACGCGGAAAACGTCGTGATCAAGGATATCGACGAAATAAAGAAACTCTCGTCCGCCGACAAGTGGATTTTGTCCAAACTCAACTCCACCGTTGCCGCCGTCACGAAGTTTATGGACAAGTACGAAGTGGGCCTTGCCGCAACCGGGCTTTACGAGTTTATCTGGAGTCAGTTCTGCGACTGGTACATCGAACTCAGCAAAACCGCGCTGTATTCGTCCGACGACGAAAAGCGTTCGGACACCGTCAGCGTGCTTGTGTACGTTCTCAGAGAAACGCTGAAACTCGCTCATCCGATCATTCCGTTCATCACCGACGAAATCTATGACGCGCTCCCCAATAAGGACGCCGAGGATATCATGATCGCGCCGTACCCCGTGTACGACCGCAAGCGCACCTATCGCCGCGACGTTGCGATTACCGACGCGGTTATGGACCTTATCAAGGGCGTGAGAAATCTCAGAAGAGAAATGAACGTCAGCCAGTCAAAGCGCACGGCTATCCACATCGTGCCAGCCGCCGGCAGAGAACGCATCCTTAAAAAAATGTCCGGCTATATCGAAAAACTCGCGTTCGGCACCTCGATTTCCTTTGACGAACCCGATGGAAAAAATGCGTCCATTGTGACGCCGCTCGGCAAAATTTCGATACCCATGGGCGAACTCATCGACTTCGACAAAGAGCGTGCGCGCCTGACGGCAGAGATCGAGAAAGTCGACGCCGAAATAGCGAGAGCGGAAGGCAAACTCGCAAACAAAGGCTTTACCGACAAAGCCCCCGCCGCGCTCGTCGAGAAAGAACGCGAAAAACTCGAAAAGTACCGCGAACTCAAAAAAGGTCTTACCGAAAGCCTCGCCGCGCTCGACTGACAAACGCAGCACAACAAAGAACAAAAACCGCCGTTTCCGTTTCGGGAAGCGGCGGTTTCGTTGTTTGACGTTCGTTTTGTCGGCAATAGTTCAGTCGTTAACCGGTTATTTCAATCCGCGAAGATCCGGAGTAAGCAGTCCGAATCCCTTTGTGGGAATTGCGACGGCAAGGAATATTACTTCGTTGAGATATGCCATGGGTAGTTGAACGAGGCGGTAGGTGACGATGTAGACAAAGTAGTTCATGCCCTTGTAGAACATGAGATACAGTCCCAGCGAGTTGAGTCCCAGCGTTCCGACCAACAGCGATGTCGTGACGGCAATCGTCGTGCGGATCGTAATGTTCTTTACCGGCAGTTTGCGCAGCAGTATGCCAAAGACCACGGTCGCTAGGAAGTTTCCCGCGGTAAGTATCGGATTCGGGGCAGAACCGAAAACGAATTGTCCCAGCACGTCGGTCAGCGCGGCTACCACGCCGCCGCCCAGCGGACCTACGACCGCGGCGGACGCGTACCAACCGAGGTACGACAGACTGATCTTCATCGTCGGCGGCATCAATACGCTCAAAGCGTTCGATACCAGTTTGAGCAGCAACGAAATCGCGGTCATCGCCGCCATGTAAGTCAGTCGCCGCGTGGGTGAGAGTACTTTCTTTCGTGCGTTCGTTTGTGCGTCTTTGCAACTTTTCTCTCGGGCAATCTCGCTGTCGGCAATATTGCATAAAGTCGGAGTTGCAATTTCCTGTTGATTTTTCATCAATGTCGGGCTTCTCCTTTTTTTGGGTTTTCTAGTACCGGCTTTAACCTCGTCGATACTCGCAAACCCTATATTAATTTTTTGCGCACCGCAATACGATGCACGCGCCCATTATATACCTAAAAACCGTAAAAAACAAGCGATTGAGAATAAAAAATCCGTAATTTCGTGAAATATTCGTCTATTCGCTTTTCGCGCCGAAAAACCGCAACTTTTTCTTTGCCCCGCGTTTCGCGCTTGTCTTGACCTTCGTCGAGAAAAAGCCGATGTCGACCAGCCCCAGCGCGAGAGCCGCCAGCGAGAAGAAAACAAGGCTCAGCAGTGACGCGACCGAAATCGAAACGAACAGCGTCAGATTGTGCATCAGCGAAAATACGCATTTTGTCGCAAACGAAGTCGGTATAATCAACAGCGCGGCGATCGCGCCTTTACCGGTAAAAGAGAATTTCAGTCCGATCTTTTTGCGGATCGAAAAGAGGTGTAACAGGCAAGTCACGCTCCAACCGGCGCCCAGCGCAAAGCCCAAAATATTTATCCTGAAATTCCCGTAGAATGCCAACATGATCGCGAAAGACACGGCGGAGCCGATAAGATAATTGACGAAACTTTTCATTTCGAGGTCGAGCGAGTTCATTACCGACGAAGTGATGTTTTCGACGGACAGAGGTATCAGCAGCCATGCGGACGCGGACAGAAATTTTCCGGCGGCGGAATTGCCGTAAACGAACTTGCCGATCGGCTCGCCGAGCGTGTAAAATAAAGGGACGAACAGCGCGGCTATGATTATCGCAAATCCGGTCGCGCTTTCGATTTGTCCGTTAACGCGCCTGAAATCTCCGCGCGTCACGCCTTCGGACACGGTGGGTATCATGACGAATGCGAGCGATCCCACGACGGTGATGGGAATATACAGCAGCGGTAAAGCCATGCCGACGGACGAGCCGAAAAGTCCTAGCGCTTCCGCGTCCGAATATCCGCTCGCGATCAGCAACCGAGGTACTATGATGGCGATCAGCGAGTTTATGAAACTGCTTGCCGCCCTTGAAACCGTGATGGGCGCACCGGAGCGCAGCAAAGGAACGATTTCGCCTTTTGGGGAACGCAAACGTCCTTTTGCCGCGAAAAACAGCATCGTTACCGCGAGCATGCTGATAAAACAGCCTATCGACAGCGAAGCGGCGGCGGAGTAGAGTTTGTTGAATCCCAGCGTAAAAAGCGCGATGCACACCGCGATTCTCGCGATTTGTTCGGTGATTTCCACCGCAGACACCGCAAAATACCGCTGCCGTCCCCAAAGATTGCCGCGGAACGCCGAGTAAACCGCCGAAAACGCCAGCGCAGGCAGGAAAAACAACAGAACCGTCGCGCTTTCCGGAGAAGTGAACGTCGACCGCAGCGGCATGTAGAGCAGCAGACTTAATCCGATTATTGCGACTGCGATCGCAAGTCCCGACACGAGCGCGGCGGCAGTCAACGCGCGTTCGCGTTTCAGGTCGCCCGACAGTCGGTATTTTGCAGTAAGTTTACTGACTATCAGCGGGATTCCGCTTGTCGTTGCTGTGAGAAGAACGAAAAAGAACGACAATGCGACCTGATAAACGCCGAGAGCCTGTGCACCGAGTTCGCGCGACAAATAGATTTTGAAAACGAATCCCAGCGCTCGATCGATCACAGTAAACGCCGACAACGTGAACACCGCCGCAAATATGGTTTTACGCATGAGTATCTCCGAAAAAAACGATTTCTTTTAGGTCGCCGGTGCCGGCTGAAATAACCCTACTCAATATTTTATGAATGTGCCCGGCTTACTAGAACTTTGCGAAAACCGCGTAAAACGCTTGAAAAATAAGTGAACGAAACACACGAAAAGGTTAAATTATAATTAAAAACCGTCGCACTCACGCAAAATAAGTTGTAAAAATCCGCGCGTAAAGATATAATATATTTAAATTATGAAAAACTTAAGAAAAAAACTGAATATAACGCTTACGGCGTTGCTGGTCGCGGCAATACTTCTTTTGGGGGCGACCGGCTGTTTCGGCATTTCCTGCTCGATCGGCACCAATGCCCGTTTCGGATTTAAGGAAGTGGAAAAAACGCTGTATGTCGGCGAAACGAAAACCTACACTTCAAAAGATTTTTCGTTCGAGTCGGGCTCTACGCGCAACTTCGTGTTCAAACTCACGTCCTCGGATGAAAACGTAATTTCAGTCAAAGACGACGTGACGGTTACGGCGAAAGCCGAAGGAGTTGCGACGCTGACGGCGACCGACCTTGCGGGACGCACCGCCGAGTGTCAGGTTACGGTAGCCGCCGAAATCAAATCCTTCAGACTTATGACTCGTGCCCGCACCCGTAAAATCACCGAAAACCGCGAGATCACGGTGTACGCCGTGGTCAACGACGGCAAAAGCATGGCGAACTATTACGACGTGAACTGGACGATAAACGGTGCGCCCGTCGATTATCACGGTTCGGCTTACACGTTTCCGCCGCAATCGACGCCCGGCATTATGACCGTCGCCGCTTCCGTCACCGCAAAGGACGGAACCGCCGTTGCCGACGAGATTACCGTCGGGTGGGTGTCCGGCGGAGCATCAACCGTTTCTATAAACCTAGTGTCGGGCGAAACCGAACAAAGTTACGGCGCGGTTTCCGCAGTAAAATACGCGATCGACGGCGCAAACCACGGCACCGATTCGATAGTCGTGTGGTACGTCGACGGAGAAGAGGCGGGCGAAGGGAACGAGTTCTTGTTCGTCCCGAAATCCGTCGGCAAGCACGAAATCACCGCGAAAGCGAACGGAAAACAAGCCGCAGGCGAAAACTTCGTCACGGTAACCGGCGCGGTAACGCCCACGGGACTTACCGTGGATTTTGATACGTTCTACCCGAATACCCGCGTTTATTGGAGCAAGGGCAGCGAGAACGAAACCTTTGAACTCGAAGTCACCGCCATTGACAGCGGCGAAAAAAAGTCCTACGACCTGACGGGTAACGAAAAGATATTCACGCAAACCGAACTCGATCTTACCAAATACGGCTATTCGTTGCGCGTCCGCTCGAAAGGCGACGGCGAAGCCCGTACCGAAAGCCTGTTCACTTCGTCCGTCAAGGTCAACAAACTTTCCGCAGAATCCATGACATATTTGTCGAAAACGTGGCACGGCGGCAACTATTACATAAGTTCCGATGACGAGTTCTACGCTATCTACGACTATTTCATGCTTTACCGTACTCAGCCGACGTTGCGCGAAACAAGTTCGACTTACACGCTGTACTTGGGTTATACGTCCGCGTACACGCCTTCGCGACTTTCGCAAATCGCTTTTAACCGCGCAGGTTACACAGGTTCCTATGATATTTCCGCGTCGGTAAAAGGCAATATCTGTACTCTTGAATTTAAGTTCTATACTGTCAGCGAACCTTCGCTCAGACATACCGTTTCGGCCGGTTCCGCGGTTGCGCTCAACGGAATGGATCCGCACGTAAGTGCGACGGGCAGAGCGTCCGATCACGTTTTCCCGCTGGATCAATCGGAAAAATCGGCAGCGGTAACGACCACCGATCAACTTTACCGCGCCGCCGAACTCGGCTATGCGCCCAAAACGAGCGGCAAGGCGACGACTTATTACGCCTACGCAAAAAAACTGCTAAACACGATTCTTGACGACGATATGACCGATTTCGACAAGGTGCACGCGATCTACGACTGGATCATGTGGCGCGTGTTTTATGACGACAGCGCGAGTTACATCGAAGAAGTTGCCGATGCCGTGAAATATTCTGCTTTTTATATCGAAGGAGTACTCACCGATACCGATTATCTCGCCGTATGCGACGGAATGAGCAAAACGTTTTCGTTACTTTGCAACATGGAAGGTATACCCGCGGTGCGCGTCACCGGCAAAGCGTATTCCGGCGGCAAATACGGCGGACACGCCTGGAACAAGGTCAAAATCGGCGACGAATGGTTTGTGTGCGACTGCACCTGGGGTGACGTGAGAGTGAGCGTGAACTACAAGGAAAGCCGTTTCACTTCCGCAGCCGCGACGAAATCTTACGAGTCGGCTTCGCACCTGTATTTTATGCTTACCGACGGCGAAATCGCCGACACCCACGTCGAGGACGCCGATACCGATTATCCGTCGACTACGCCGATTCCTTACGACTGGTATGCCGAATGCGCGCAGTCGTCGCTTGCCCCCGATCTCAAAGGTCTGGTGCACGAAGGCACCGACCTCCGTGCTTACGCCGCGTCGATTGCCGTGCTTGCCGGCGCGTCGCTTGCATCCGGACAACGCACTTTTACGACGCAAGGCGGAACTACGACTTCGGATTATATTGACTTTGAAATCAAAATCGCCGATTCCGCGGCGGACGCGCTCAAACCGGTCTTGTCGAGTACCGATGCCGCGAAAAACCCGATAGCAGCCGCGCTCGTCGCCAAAGGATTGTATTACAACATTGTTTCCCGCGACGACTACGTATTCGTCATCGTCAGCAAGACCGTCCGCCTCGCGGTGTAAGAGTGATTGCAGGAGAAAATTATGGACAATAAGAAGAGTAAAAAGAAAATTATTCGGGAATTGTTGCACGAGTCAGATAAAGAACTTACGGACAAGGAACTCCTCGACGAAATACTAAGCACCAGCGTGACCGAAAATCTGGACAAGAAAGACAAGGTTTCGTTCGGGCAAAAAGCCGCCGACGCGGTGGCGAAGTTTGCCGGCAGCTGGGCGTTCATTTTCAGTTTTATCGGCGTGATGGCGGTGTGGATGGTTGTTAATGTTCTGCTTGCAACAAAAGCCTTCGATGCATATCCGTTTATTTTGCTTAATCTTATGCTGTCGTGCATAGCCGCAGTTCAGGCGCCGCTCATAATGATGAGCCAGAACCGGCAGGAGGCAAAGGACAGAAAACGCGCGGAAAACGATTACCGTGTTAATCTTAAAAGCGAATTTTTGATCGACGAACTTTACAAAAAACTCGAACAGGTTGCCGAAACGCAAAAGAGAATTCTTAAATACCTGGAGAATTGTTCGCCCGAGGATTCGCAAATGCCGGGTAAAAACGAAACTACGAAATAGCAGAGTACGGAAAAACAGCGACCGAAATTTTCAGCCGCTGTTTTTTTACGATCGAAGTATCTTATTTTACGACGTAGGTGCGCAAACCGCCTTTTACGACCTTGCAGTCGAGAGAAAGGTTGCGGTAAATTTCGCCGTCGAGTTCGACAGGGTAGTCGCCTTCGACATGAACTTCGTCGCAAACGAAATGTTGTGTAATGTCCAGATTCATATGTTTACCCTTGACAAACTTCGGCACTACCTTCAATACTTTGCCGTCGGCGGGCGAGGACATGACGATTACGTCGAGTTTTCCGTCGTCGAGAACGGACATGGGGGAAAGCCTTATGTTTCCGCCGAACGCAATGCCGTTGCAAACGCCCACCATAATGCAATCGTAAGTGTGGACTTCGCCGTTCACTTTGACCGTGAGATGGTAGGGATCGAATTTTTTCAGGCAGTTCAACAAAGATATAAGATATGAAATCTTGTTCGTCTTGCCTTCGACGAGTTCGAGAACCTTGACGTCCAGTCCCGTGCCGCAAACGTTAAGACAGCGTTTGCCGTTTACGTCGATATAATCGATGTTGCGCGTTTGACCGCGAAGCACGTCTTCCAGCGCGCGGATCGGATCGAGCGAGCAGCCTGCAGAGCGAACGAAGTCGTTTCCGCGTCCGGACGGGATAAATCCGAGCGTAGTGTGTTCTATATCGGCAATGCCGTTCAGCACCTCGTGGAAAGTTCCGTCGCCGCCGAGAGCGACGATTTCGCCGCCGTTTTGAGTCAGCGAAGCCGCGAGTTCCGTGGCATGCCCCGGCTTGTTTGTGATATGCAGCGAGTAAGGGATATTTTTCGCAAGGCAGTACTTTGCCACTTTGCGAACGTTTTTCATTCCCCGACCTTTGCCGCTTTTTAAGTTTGCGATAATATTCAGCATTGATTTGCTCCGTTATCTGTCTGTGTAATGCCGTCCTTGCCGGCATCTTTCTACTATTATATAATATTTTGCACCGAAAAAGCAAATCTTTGATACTAATCGCGCGAAATAAATTGCAAAAAGTATCTCGGCGTGTTATAATACTGGTATGATACTGGAAATTCCCGAAAGTTTACGCAAGCTGAACAGTATGTCCGCGTGCCCGATTTACGCAGTCGGCGGTTTCGTGCGCAATAAAATCGCAGGGCTGGGAGAAACCGACATCGATATTGCCGGTCCCGCCGCGCCCGAAGCACTCGGCATCAGCCGCAGGTACCAGACGAAAATCGTCAACTACAAACTCGGCACCGCAATCATTCGCTATGGAGACGACAAGTTCGAATATACGCCTTTTCGTGTCGAGCGTTATGCCGACGGCGGCGCGCACTCACCGATAGAAGTACGCTTTACCACGGACATTCGCCAGGACGCGATGCGTCGCGATTTCACGTGCAACAGCGTGTACTACGACGTGACCAACGACAATATCGTCGATCCTCTCGGCGGCATTGCCGATATCGAAAAGAAGATTATCCGCAGTTACAACCCGCAACGCACGTTTTCTTCCGACGGACTCAGGATACTCCGCATGATAAGACTTGCGGTCGAACTCGGTTTCAAAATCGACGGAGAAACCGCGAAAGCGGCGCAGGCTAACGCCGACAAACTTCGCGATATTTCCGCCGAACGCCGCCGCGACGAACTCGACAGAATACTCGTTGCCGATACCCGTTACGGCGTGGAATTTGCGCATTACCGCGGATTGCGTCTTATTCAGCAGCTAGGGCTGTGGAAATACCTCATTCCGCAACTCGAAGACGGCGCGGGGCTGATGCAAAACCCGAAATATCACAAGTTCGACGTGCTGGAACACATCAACCGCACCGTCAGGTATTCGCCGCCGGATATCCGCCTTGCCGCGCTCATGCACGACGTGGGCAAACCGTATTGCATGGCAAAATTCGGCAATATGCACGGACACGAGAGCGTTTCTGCGCATATCGTCCGCTACACGCTTGGAGAATACGGGCTTAAATACCCGAACGACGTGATCGACGAGGTGGAGTGGCTGTGCCAGAATCACATGTACGATATGGCGCGCAACACCCGCGAATCGAAAATGCGCATTTTCGTTGCAAAAAACTTTGACAGAATCGATAAACTCGCCGAACTCATGGCAGCCGACGACAAAGCGCGCGGCATGGACGAACCGCCGAGAGAGATCCGCATCGCGCGAGTCAAACAGGAACTGATCGACGAGGGTGCGCCGCTTACGCTTTCCGATCTTAAACTCGACGGCAGCGTACTTATCCGCGAGGGTATCCAGCCGGTCAAGATCGGCGGCGTACTGGACGAACTTTGGCGGGCATGCGTGGTCGAACCTCGACTTAACAACGAGGAATGGTTATTGAAACAGGTGCGCAAATACGCCGAAGAGGACTGATTGCACCGACGACAAGCCGGAATACTTACAGCGGAATCGACAGATTGAGAAACGCGCGGACAATACCGTGCGTTTTTATGTTGCACGAATTTGACGCTTTTACGTAAATTCTCTTGCGAATAACGGACAAATATGCTATTATTAGTATAACGGCGCGGTTGTGCGGATCGCGCATGCGATATAATTTACGGAGGTAGATGATGAAGAAGAGAATTTTGTCGCTTGCGGCGGCACTGGTTTTGATTTTAGCGTGCTTTGCGGGAATAAATTTCGGTGCTCCGGCAAAAGCGGAAACGGCAAAGCCGCTTGACCTGTATCTCGTCGGCGGACAAAGTAACGCCGCCGGTTGCTCGAAGGCTGCCGGCATAGGCGGGACTTTCAACAACGTGATGTACGCGGGCGAAGTCGAGAGAACGCTGGACGGCAGCGCGGTAAAGCATTGCTATATCGAGTCGTTTTCCGAGTACAGAACCGCGATGACGGTAGGCTACGGTATCTATTACGACAGGATCGGACCGGAATTCGGCATGGCAAAAGTGTTCGATCCGGCTTATACCGGCGAGAAAAAAGCGATGATATTCAAGTCGGCTGCCGGCGGGACTTCGCTTCGCGACGCGAGAACGACGCTCGATATGACCTACGGCAACTGGTATCCGCGGTCGATGTGGGCAAAAGGTTTTACGCCCGATCCCGGCACCGGACCTACCGGCGTGCTGTATAAAAGTTTCGTCGACAATTTCCGCAAGGTTTACAACGAACTCAAAGCGAACGGCTATGAACCCACGGTAAAGGGCATGGCTTGGATGCAGGGCGAGAACGATCTGGGCGCGCCGGATGCGTATAAAATACTGATCAAGACGTTTATTTCCGATATTCGCGAGGATATAGCGGGCATCACCGGAAATAACGCCGATCTTGCGATGCCGTTCGTTATCGGCGAAATCGCGACCACGGTGGGAGAGTATAATAACCCGCTTGTGCCGGCGTTTAACGAAATGCAACGCGAAGTAGCAAAAGAAACGACGGGAGTCTACACCGTGCCTACCGCCGATCTGATTATTATCGACGAGAACGGAAATCAGGCGAACGGCGATCTTTATCATTTCAGCGGCAAAGACATGGTGACGCTGGGCGAACGCTTTGCCCGCGCGATTCTGTCGGCCGAGGACGAAACGTTGGTGGAAATCAAGACCATCGGCAAGAACGGCAAAGCGTCGTACAAAATGTCCGAAAACGGCGATAAAATTATTCTCACGATCGCGCCGAACGAGGGGTACAAGGCGTCGTCCGTGAAAGTGAACGAGGTCGATATGACCGATAAAGTCGTGAATAACGTGTTGGAAATCGATACCGACGGCGAAAAACGTTTCGCGATAACCGTGCGTTTTGCAAAAAAGAGCGCGCTTGACGTGACGATTGATTGCGATAAGGCTTGCGGAAAAGCGACGATAGATGCCGATGCCGTGTATGAAGGCGACAGACTTGTCGTGTCGGTTGTGCCGAACGACGGCTATCGTGTAAAATCCGTTACGATCGACGGGAAAGAACTTACGTTTAACTCCGAAACAGGCAAATACGAAAGCGAACCCATGACCGCGAACGTGACCGTAAAAGTCGAGTTTGAAAAGACTTCCGCGGATAAAGGCGGCGGTTGCGGCGGCAAAAACGCATTATTCGCGGTCGCTGTCGCGCTCGCGGCGGCGGCATTCGCGCTTAAACGCGGGTAAAATTAGTGACCGAAATAAAAAGATAAGCAAGGCAGATTATAAAAAATAGAACGAGTATTTTAACTTTTATATTGTCATTCAGAGGAGTAAAACCCGTTGTTCGTTATGAACGACGGGTTTTGCGACGTGAAATCCCCTGCATTGAACGAACAATAATCCGTGTTTTAATAATGAAAAAGACCGAAAACCGGATTTTCCAAAAGTTACCGCCGCGTAAAATTTTGATGTTTACACATAATAAGAATATGGTAAAAATCGGGCGCAAGTACATAATTTGTTTTGCAGTTGTGTTTGCGGCGGCAATACTGTGCGCGTTCGGTTTCAGCGCGAAAACGTTTGCCGAAGCGCAGCCCGCAACCACGGGGGAAGAGTCGGTCAGCGTGTGTCTGAAATTCAAAGATTATTCCGTTTTGTATCGCGACGAGCGACTTCCTGCCGCGGATTTCACCGTGATCGAAGAATTGCACGAACGGCGTATAAACGCGCCTTACGACGAAAAACTGGCGTGCGTAGAGGAATGCCTTATGCTCGGTGCGTCGCCGAAAGCCGCGATTTTATATTGTTTTCCACGCCTTAAAGGCACTGTGGACATGGCGATAAAAAACATCGAACGAGAACCGAAAAATGCCGAAACGGAGTTTCGCCCGTACTCGAAACCTATGTTTTACATCACCCGCGAAACCGTGGGGTACGCGGTCAACGAGCAGCGGCTTTATTACGATATTTATCTCGCGCTTCGCAAGACTTCCGCTGTAAAAGTATCGGTAGCGGCGGAAGAACTCGCGCCCGAAATCACCGCCGACGAACTGAAAGAATACACGATTTTGCGTTCGCGATTTACCACCGATTATTCTTCGTCGGGTGAGAACAGAAAGCATAATATCCGGCTTGCATTGAGCAAAATCAACGGCAAACGCGTTGATGACGGGGTGGAGTTTTCGTTCAACAAGACGGTAGGCAAACGTACCGAGACGAACGGTTTTCAGGATGCGAAAATAATCGTCGACGGCGAATACGTGGAAGGCGTCGGCGGCGGCGTTTGTCAGGCGTCGACCACGGTATATAACTGCGCTCTTCTTGCCGGCATGCGGATCGTCGAGGCGCGCAATCACTCGCTTCCGCCGTCGTATGTTCCGCCGTCTTTCGACGCTATGGTCAACTCGGGCGGCAGCGATA
Source organism: uncultured Clostridia bacterium (assembly GCA_934277845.1). Classification (GTDB taxonomy): domain Bacteria; phylum Bacillota; class Clostridia; order Christensenellales; family Pumilibacteraceae; genus UBA10677. The sequence continues at coordinate 16,505 of CAKQVV010000009.1, read as the reverse complement.
TGCGGTTTATAAACGAAACCGGCGGCCCGGTTTTTATCAGGGCATACGGTACCGACGAGCAAGCGATAGTGGAAATTTACGGGAAAAAGCCGCGGTATAAAATCGTGCGCGACAGCGTGGTTACCAGCAAAAGCGCGGTGCCTGCCGACAAGACGATTCTAGACGAAGAGGGTAAATACGTCACCGATGTCATGCTTTCCGGCGAAAGTAAGCGCGTTCGTTATGGCACCGCGGGGCTCACTTCGGAAGGGTATCTTCTTTACTACGAGGACGGGAAATTGTCCGACCGTAAACTGATAAGAAAGGACGTTTATCGTTCGGTTCAGGGCATAATTGCGATAAAACCATAACCGTATTTTGTCAGAATAATCGTATATTTGGTTCGTCCGCGCCTTGTTCGCCGCGTTCGTTGCGAGTTATCGTTTTTTGTCGATTTTGTCTCGGTATCCGTTCACAAATCGGTCAAATACGGTGTTAAATGTCGGAATTTGCTATTAAACCGAAGTACTATGTCAGACATAAATGGAGATTTTAACGCGGTTATACTTGCTTTTTCGCATTTTGCGAACGGTAATTTATTCGGGGCAAAGCGAATATATTTACTAAAAAAACTGCGAGGTGAACATTATGATAAGAGAAAACGTTTTGCCGCAAATCGTAAAGAAAAATCTCGAAGCGATATTCGTTGCGAGAAGTCTGGCGATCTTGACGGAAGTTTCGGCATCGGACGAGAGAACAAAAATCATTGCGGACAGATTACTTGTAAAAGCGGACGAACTTGCCGCACGAGCAGCGTCGATTTCAGGCGGCTTTATTGAAAATCCCGTTGCACGCTCGGCGGCGGAAAAAGAGATCGGTAAAACGGAAACACGGGCGTTAAAACTCGCTTCGGTGCCGCCGATTACAGATGCCTGCACTCGGATATTAAAAGCCTGCCGAAAGACGATGCCGGAGCCGGGATCGAGAGAAGCGGTGTTTGTGAGTTCGCTCGCTTTTGCCGGAAACAACGCGAAGTTTGCAACCGACATGTCGGAGTTTCTTTCGCGTTTAATATCTGCCGGCAAATTACGTTTTCTCCTTTCGTCGTCCGATATGTCGTCGCTGTCGGGCTTTTTCGCGTATTCGTCGGAGTTTTTCGGCGCCCTCGCCGATGCTCGGGAGGTGGACTATTTCGTCACAACGCTTGCGCCGGTTTTAACCGATATTATCGGACGAAAGCCCGAAACGGGGAAGAGAGTTGCCGCACAGGAAAAGGCAATAATTCTTGCTGCCGAGGTCGCATTGAAAAGGATAGACGCAATATGTTGAAACACTTGCTTCGGACAGGCTTTTTATGTTCTTTTACGGCGCGATTCGCGTTTGACCGCGAGTAGTTTCGCGTGGACTGCTGAAATCGTCAATATTCGGGCAAAGCAAACCGTGACGAAACGGAAAAGCGGTTGACAAAATGCACGCGCCGATATATAATAAGTCCAGACTCTTCATAAAAGGTGGGTTAGATTTGTTCAACAGGCTTTTCAATGCGGCGCGAGTCGCGCTTCTTTCCGCATCCGGCGGATTTAACTGGTACGGGTTTCTTATCGGCAGCGGTATGGTTGTGTGCATCATAATCGCGTATTTCATGGCGAAAAAGCGCGGCTACTATTCCGATCTCATTTTCGACATCGCGATTTGCTGTATTCCCTGCGCTATAGTGGGAGCAAGGCTTTACTACGTCATTTTCGACGTCATAGCAAATCCCGGCACGCACTGGTCGTTCAAAAAAATAATCGGTCTCGAAGGCGGACTTGCGGGGCTTGCCATCTACGGCGGTCTTATCGGCGCGTGTCTCGGCGCACTCATCGTCGTGGCTATGCAAAAGAAAAAACCGGCTTACGAGAAGGTGACCTTTATTCAGATGGCGGATCTTTGCTTTTGCGTCATTATCCTCGGTCAGGTAATAGGCAGATGGGGCAACTTCGCCAATCAGGAAGCCTACGGCAATGCCGTCACCGATCCGTCGCTTCAATGGTTTCCATACGCCGTCAAAATCGACGCCGCTCATTCGATAACGGGCAAGGAAGGCTGGTTTCAGGCGACGTTTTTTTACGAATCGTTCTGGAATCTGATCGGTTTCGGTCTTTTGATGTGGTTTTATAACGGCAACCGCAAGTCGTTTGACGGCTTTACGTTCTCGTTTTATTGCATCTGGTACGGTTTCGGCAGATTTTTTATCGAAGGACTCAGGACGGACAGTTTGTGGCTTGTCCCGAACGTGATCCGCGTAAGTCAGGTGGTCAGCGTGCTGATTTTCCTGTTCGGCGCAGGCTATATTATCTTCTATATTTGCCGCGCCCGCGCTTCAGGTAAAAAACTGCTGCTGTTCGTGCCCGAAGAAAACCTTTCGGACGAGTACTACGGCTATGAGAAAACCGAGTTTTATCTACGGTCGCTCAAACCCGCCGTTGACGAAACGAAAAATGACGACGACAACGAACCGCAGTTCGACGAAGTGTCCGACGACGATCGTTACTGGGAAGTGACGCCGGGCGACGAGAGAGAAGAAAAGGACGAATTCGACGACGAACCGCAAAACGACCTGAACAGCGAAGAAAATTCCGATGCCGGGATCGACGGCGAACCGACAGAAAACGGAGATAATAACGGAGATAATAATGAAAGAAAATAAAGGAAAAGAGGAACTCGAACTGACGAAAGGGCAAAAACTCGCGGGCAATATTATCGCCGGCGCGTACGTCGTCGTGTGCGGCGTTTTCCTTTTGCTTGCGGGACTGGGCGTGTTCGGCACCGCCGTGACGGTGGGCAACGTAGCCGTGCCCGGCGTGCTTCTCACCGTCGGACTGGTGTTTCTCACCACCGCGATTGTCCAGCACAATACGGTTTCCATGTGGATTTCGTTTGCGTTTACAGTGCCCGCCGTTGTTGCTTTTCTCAACAATTTCACCGGACTCACTTATGCGGGACTTTACCCGTTGTACATCGCGATCCCGGCGATCTCGTCGTTTTTCACGGCGTTAATGTCCCGTTCTTTCCGCGATCATATCAAAATCATAGTAACTTTCGGACTTATCGCCGCGGTATTTTCGATTCAAAGCAGCGGGCTTGCCGGCTGGAACGTGATCGTTCCGGTGATAGTGGTACTCGTCGGTCTTGCGATAGTTTACGCCGCGATTAAAATGAACAAAAGCGAGGATAACGATGACTAACGACAACGAACGCAACCTGACGTTGCTTACCGACTTCTATCAACTCACAATGATGAACGGCTACTTCAAGAGCGGAATACACAATTCGCTTGCGACTTTCGATATGTTTTTCCGCCGCAAAGGGCAGATAAACTATGCGGTTGCCGCAGGGCTTCAACAGGCAATGGATTACATCGGGAATATCCGCTTCACGACGGGGGACATCGAATATCTTCGCTCGCTCGGTTCGTTCACCGAAGATTTTCTCGATTACCTTAAAAACCTTCGGTTCACCGGCGACGTTTACTCGGTCAAAGAAGGCGAAATCGTTTTTCCGATGGAACCGATCATGACCGTGCGCGCGCCGCTTACCGAAGCACAACTCGTCGAAACCGCGCTGCTTAACATCGTCAGTCATCAGACGCTTATCGCCACCAAGGCATCGAGAGTGACCACGGCGGCGGGCGAAGGCAAGGTCAGCGAATTCGGACTTCGCCGTGCGCAGGGTCCCGACGCAGGGATCTACGGCAGCCGCGCTTCCATTATCGGCGGCGCAAGTTCGACCAGCAACGTGCTCGCGGCAAAAATGTTCGATATTCCCGTCAAAGGTACGCACTCGCACAGTTGGGTGCTGTCCTATCCGTCCGAACTCGACGCGTTCAATGCATTTGCGGACATCTATCCCGACGCGTGTTTGCTGCTCGTCGACACCTATGATACGCTTAATTCTGGTATTCCCAACGCAATCAAAGTGTTTGACCGGCTGAAAAAGGAAGGACACAAGCCGCTCGGCATCCGTCTCGACAGCGGCGACCTCGCATACCTGTCGAAACGCGCGCGCAAAATGCTGGACGATGCCGGCTATCCCGACGCGCTTATCTTTGTCAGCAACGACATCGACGAAGAACTCGTCACCGCACTCAATTCGCAGGGCGCGAAAATCGACGTTTACGGCGTGGGAACGAAACTCATCACCAGCGACGGTATGCCTTCGCTCGGCGGCGTGTATAAACTTGCGGAAATCGAGCGCGACGGCAAACCCATACCGAGATTGAAAAAGTCCGATTCCATCGAGAAGATCACCAACCCCGGGTTCAAGACCGTGTACCGCATTTACGAAAAGGAAAGCGGCAAAGCGTTCGCCGACCTTATCGCGTTGAGAAACGAAAAGATCGGCAAGCCGCTCACGCTCACGCACGAAACCGAACGCTGGAAAAAGACCGTACTCGAGGATTATAATATAAAGGAATTACTCGTCAAGGTCATCGAAAACGGCAAACCCGTTTACGAGTGTCCGACGCTGAAAGAGAGTTCGGATTACCGCAGGAACGAACTGGGCGAGTTCTGGGACGAGTACAAGCGTCTTATCAATCCGCATATTTACAAAGTCGACTTGTCCGACGGGCTGTACGAATTGAAACAACGCATGTTGTTAGGCGAGGGAAGAAACTGAAATGAAGTTCGATATCGAGAAAAAAGGGTATAAAAAATCAGAAGTCGACGAGTACGTTTTTGCGCTGAAAAACGAGTACGAAAGCAAACTTGCCGAGCAAAAAAATCGTATTTTCCAGTTGAAAAACGAACTTACCGAGCGGGAAAAACAACTTGCCGCGTTCAAATCGAAAACCGATCTGATTTCCACCGCTATTCTCAACGCCGTGCAGAAAGCCGACGAAATCGAGAAGTTGTCGCAGGCGCGTTACCGCGAGGAAATGAAACAACTTCGCGCGTTCCACGAGAAATGGCAGGCACATTACAACAAGATGCTGGAAAAGTATCCCGACGACGAGGGGCTTAAAGCGATAGAAAAATTCAATGCCGCAATGGATGATATTCTGGCGGGCGGAAGCACGGCTATGAAAGAGATCGAAAAGCAGTTCGACGCCGAACGCGAGAGAGTGGAGAGCGCGAAAGCCGAACCCGAAACCGCCGCAAAATCCGCGCCGAAAAAGACGCTTGCCGAAGACGCAGTATCTGCCAGCGGTTTCTCGTTTGAAGAGGCATGGAACCCTAAAGACGATCTGGGGCAGATCATGAAAGATCTGGGGCTTCTCGGCGGCGACGACGACTGACGAAGTACCGCGGAAATCCGTTAAATAAATTGCGAATAGCAAAAAAATCATAAAATTCACGCAAAACCGACGGTTTTTCTGTTGACAAGCCGTCGGTTATTATTATATAATAGAAAACGAGCCGTACAGCGGAGGTTTGTAAAACACGCGCGAAAACACGCGTTACCTCGCCTGACGGAGACATCAGTGAGGAGGTGCTTAACACAATGTATGCAGTAATCGAAACGGGCGGAAAACAGTACAGAGTTTCCGAAGGCGACGTCATCGAGGTTGAAAAACTCGAAGCGGCAGTCGGCGACAAGGTCGAACTTCCCGTACTTTTCACGGCTGACGGCGAAACCGTTACCGCGGGTAAAGACGTGACCGTAAAGGCAACCGCAGAAGTACTCGGGCAGGGCAAAGGCAAGAAGATCGTGGTCTTCAAGTACAAAGCCAAGAAGAACGAGAGCAAAAAGCAAGGTCATCGCCAGAAGTTTACCAAACTTAAAATCGTAACCATAGGCTAATGACGCGCGTTACGGTAATCAAGAGTAAAGGACACATCGTTTCGCTCGTTGCCGACGGTCATACCGGTTACGGAACGGAGGGCGAAGACATCGTTTGCGCCGCGCTGTCCAGCGTGATACAGACGGCTGTGCTCGGACTCATGCGGGTTGCGGGCATAAACGCCGAGGTCGAAACCTGCGAAGGTTATCTCAGTCTTGAACTACCGAAACTAAACGAGCAGGACAGGCACAACGCGGACATGATTTTGGACACGATGTTGTGCGGAATAGCCGACCTCAACGAAGGCTATTCGGATTTTATCGAATTGGAGGTTAAATAATTATGTTTATGAACATTCAGTTATTTGCACATAAAAAAGGCGGCGGCTCGACCAAGAACGGCAGAGATTCTCATGCTCAGCGTCTGGGCGTAAAGCGCGGTGACGGACAGTTCGTCCTCGCCGGCAACATTCTCGTTCGCCAGAGAGGAACCGCTGTACATCCCGGCAACAACGTCGGCATCGGCAGCGACGACACGCTCTTCGCTCTTATCGACGGCGTAGTCAAGTTTGAAACCCGTGCAAACAAGAAGCAAGTAAGCGTTTACGCCGCTGAATAATTAAGAAAAATCAAGCGTCGCCGAAATCAAACGGCGGCGTTTTTCTTTACCCGATAAAGTAAATCCGACTTTTTATACGAAAGACGTCTTTCGAAGCACTCACGGAGAAATAACGCAATGACTACTTTTACCGTTAGTTCCGAATATTTCGACATTGCCGCCACGCTGGAATGCGGACAGGTTTTTCGTTACCGCCGCAAGGCCGACGGCAGTTATACAGTATACTCGCTGGATAAAAAATGCGACCTTTGTTACAACGCGAGGGGCGAAGTGGAAATCACGACCGACGCGCCCGGATATTTCAGGAGATATTTCGATCTCGGCGAGGACTACGGCAAAATAACGTCCACGCTCGCCGCGCTGCCCGAACTCACCGCGGCGGTTGCTTTCGGCAAAGGTATAAGGATACTTCGTCAGGACTTTACCGAAGCCGTTTTCAGTTTCATCGTTTCCGCAAACAACAATATCGCGCGGATAAAAGGCATAATCGAACGTCTCGCCGCCGCTTATGGCAAGAATATGGGCGACTATTACGCGTTTCCGACGCCCGAAGAACTGCAAAAAGCCACGGTCGCAGATCTCAAGGCGTTGGGACTTGGGTACCGCGCCGGGTATATCTATGAAACCGCGCGTGAGTTCCCGGGCGTCAAAGCCGGAATAGCCGCGATTACCGATGCCGAAACCGCGCACAAAGCGTTGCTTAATCTCAAGGGCGTGGGACCGAAAGTAGCCGATTGTATCGTGCTTTTCGGACTGCACCTGACGCGCTCGTATCCCGTCGATACCTGGATTTTCAAGGCAAGTTCGACAAAAGAACTCGACACGCCGAAAAAAGTCCGCGATTATTACATCGACCGTTACGGCGATTACGCGGGTTTTGCCCAGCAGTATATTTTCTATTACGCGCGTTCCGGCAATTCCGCCGAAAACGAAGCGGTTTAGAAACTAGAACAAGCCGGCAAACACCGTCCCGAAACGGAAATATGCAAATATAACAATGACGTCGCGAAAAACCGAAAGTTACCCGCGGCGTTATTTTTATGCCTGCTCCGGCATAAAATAAAGTAAAGCGACGAGCACTACGGGATTTTACGGGAGGCATAAGTGAGCATATTCCGCGAGATAAGCGAAAAGATCGGCTATGAGGCGGCGGGCGGATACAACATAATAAACTTCGGCGGCAAGCACGTTTACGTCGAGGGTGCGGACAGGATAGTTTTGCTCGGAGAAGATAAAATCGTGCTGGGTGCGGGCAAAAAGATCGTCACCGTGACGGGCGAAGATCTCGTGATTTCCGATTACGAGAAGGGCGCGGCGACGATAAGCGGGAGAATAACGAGTGAAAGCGTCGAATAAAGAAGTCGGGAAAATCAAAAAGACGCGTCAAAAACCGCGTAAGGAACGGATGGAACCGCGCAAAAAAGCGGCGGAATCGAGGTTTTCGTCGTCGCTTTTCACTTTTATAACGGTAAAAATCGAAGGATTCAATCAGCCGAAACTGCTTTCTGCGCTCGGAAAAGACGGAATAAGACTGAAAAACGTGAAAAAATCGTCACAAAAGCGCATGACGATACGCATACCGCAAAAAGACGGTGCAAAAACTTTTGCAATTTGCGAAAAGTTATGTTATAATTATGAGGTCGTAAGTCGCGACGGACTTTTTGCGTACTTTCTGGGCAGACTCGGTCGTGCCGGAATAGTTGCGGGGACGCTGGCTTGCGCCGCGCTTACGTACTTTTTCGGCGGCATGATAATCCGCGTGGAAGTCAGCGGGCTGGAGAGCATTCCGCAGTCGGACTTTATCGCAACGCTTGCCGACAACGGTTACGGCGTGGGCGCAAGAGCGGCGAATATCGATCGCGAAGAAGTCAGGAAGTTCGTAAATTCTATCGACGGCGTTGCCGAGTGCGGTGCGGAAGTCAAGGGGAACACGCTTATCGTCCGCGTTGTCGAGCGCGATCGTTCGGGCGAACGCCACGGCGGCAAAGCGGTTGTCGCGACGGCAGATGCGGTGATTACCCGCGTGGTTTGCAAGAGCGGCACACCGAAATTCAGGTCGGGCGATGTCGTGAAAAAAGGCTCGACGCTGATCGAAGGCGCACTGTACGACGGCGAAGAAAACCCAATCGCGGAAATTTCCGCCGACGGCGAGGTCTACGGCACGACCGTGACGGCGGTAACGAAAATCGTCAGCACCGCCGCGTATCGGTTTGAGCGCACCGGCAAAAAATCGGTAAAAACGAGCGTGAGTTTCGGTAAGTTATTCACGATCGGAAAGCGCGTTTCGCCGTTTGGCTCATGCGAAACCGAAACCAGCGAAAGTTCGCTCGCCGCGTTTTTGCCGCTGAGATTCACCCGCACCGAATTCTTTGAAACGGTAAAAGTCGAAAACACGCGCTCGATAGAAGAAATCGCGGACGAAGTGAGATCGGAAGCCGAGCGGGAATTTACAGTGACCGCAACCTCGATAACTTCGACGGCACACGTTACCGTCCTTGCGCAGGACCTGTACGAAATCCGCGTGCTTGTCACCGCCGAAACGCTTATATCGGCAGTGGAATATTAAGGAGATTATGACACAAAGCATACCGATAACAACCGAATCACTCTTGAAACTGTTCGGATCGCTGGACGAAAACGCCATCGCCGTGGAAAAACGACTGGGCGTCGCGCTTCGCCCGCGTGACGGCGTTCTCAAAATCGTAGGCAACGACGAAGTAAACGTCGAGAGAGCCGAAGGACTTATCAACAGCCTTTTGACGCTCATCGGCAAGGGCGTGGAACTCACCCGCGAACGCGTTTCGGCGGCAATCGACCTCGCGCTCATGGACAAGCCGGACGAAATAGTCGCGCTGTCTACCGACGCAGTCGCTGTCACCGCAAGGGGTAAGTATATTCGTTGCAGGACGATCGGACAACGCGCCTACGTTTCCGCAATCAGAAAAAACACGCTCACTTTCGGCATAGGACCGGCAGGCACGGGCAAAACTTATCTGGCTGTAGCCATGGCGGTTGCGGCATACAAGTCCGGCTCGGTCGACAAGATAATTCTCACGCGCCCCGCGATAGAGGCAGGCGAGAAACTCGGATTTTTACCGGGCGATCTTCAGACCAAAGTCGATCCGTATCTTCGTCCGCTGTACGACGCGCTTCAGGAACTGTTCGGCGTCGACAATTACGCCACGCTTATCGAGCGCGGAATAATCGAAATCGCGCCGCTGGCGTACATGCGGGGAAGAACGCTGTCGAACGCGTTCATAATTCTCGACGAAGCCCAGAACGCCACCAACGAGCAGATGAAAATGTTTCTCACGCGTTTCGGCGAGGGCAGTAAAATAGTGGTAAACGGCGACCTTACGCAGGTTGACCTGCCGAGAGGCGTCACCGGCGGACTCGGGCGCGCCGTGGATATACTTAAAGATCTCGAGGGCGTAGACGTGTGCGTTCTCACCGAAAAAGACGTCGTAAGGCACGAACTCGTACAAAGAATAGTACTTGCTTATGCCGAACGGGAGAAAGAGGATAATGGAAAGAAAGATTGACACAAAAGCCTTCCTGCGCGGTGCGCTGATATTCCTCGGAATGTTCTTGCTTGTTTTCGTAAGCATTTTCATCAAGTACCGCGCCTACGGTTCGTTTACGGACGGCGGCAAAAAAAGCACGCTGTATATCGCGTGCGCCGGCAGCGGCATAAGCATACTGTTGCTTTTGTTGTCGCTGTTCACTTACTTTATCTATTCGAGACAAAAACTCATCGAGAAAACGAAAAAACTTGCGGCGATATGTACGGCGGTTTCGCTGTCCTGCATCGTCAACGTCAGTCTTTCCGCACTCGGACTTTTCTATATGCCCATGGCATTCACGGCATATATTCTCGTGCCGCTTGCCGACCGCCGCGACGTGTTCGTCGCGAACATAGTCGCAAATCTCGTCGTGTCCGTGTCGCTCATGTTCGAGTCGATCATGGGTACGAAAATCGAAATGCTCAGCGTAGTCGTAATGATGATGATCGGCATTTGCACCGGATCTATAGTCGCCTATGCCATGTCGAACACCGTAAAGCGCGTGACTTTCGTCCTGAAAGGCATCTGCGTCGGCGGCGTTACGATGCTATTGTTGTTTCTCTCGTCGCTCATAATTCCGTCTTTCGATTTCATCGCGATTGCGGGTTTTCTCAGCATTTCCGCGTTCGGACAAGTTCTCGTCGGCATACTGCTTCAACCGATCTTCGAGAGCGTTTTCAATATCATAACCAACACCAAACTCAACGAACTGACCGACAACAACGCGCCGCTTATCAAAATGCTGATAAACGACGCGCTCGGCACGTTCAATCACTCGCTGGCGGTCGCGAGTTTTGCCGAAGTGTGCGCGCTGCGTATCGGCGAAAACCCGTATCTTGCCAAAGCCTGCGCGTATTATCACGACGTAGGCAAGACAAAAAACCCCACGTTCTTCACCGAGAACCAGTCGGGTTATAATCCGCACGACGAACTTCTGCCCGAAGTTTCGGCAAAGATTCTCCGCGCGCACACGACCGACGGCTTCGAGCTTTGCAAAAAGTATCGTATTCCTATCGAGGTCGCGTCCGTAACGATCCAGCATCACGGCACGCTGCCTATGGCGGTGTTCTACGCAAAGGCTAAAAAACTCACCGACGGCGAAGTCGATATACGCGAATATTCGTATCACGGACAAACCCCGGTCACTAAAATCGCCGCGATCATCATGATTTGCGACGCTTGCGAAGCCGCGCTCCGTTCGCGCAACAAGCCTACCGCCGCGGAAGTCGACGCGCTCGTTTCCGGCATAATCAACGATCGTATCGCGAGAAAACAGTTCGACAACTGCGACATCACGATGCGCGATCTCAATATCATCAAGCAAACGATCATCGGACTTTACGGCGGAGTTTACCACGAGAGAATCAGTTATCCGTCCGGGAAAGCCGCAAAATAAAAGAGCAGAGAAATGTTAAGAATAGATTGCGAAAAATACGAGGGCGACTTTTCCGCGCTTGCAAAAGCCGCTTTTGAGGTGCTTAACCTCGACGGCAACGCCGTAGTCGAAGTCGACTTCGTGACGAAAGACGAAATACACGACCTTAATTTGCGTACCCGCGGCGTCGACCGCGCCACCGATGTGCTGTCATATCCCGCGCTGGACGAAATCAAGCCGTTCACGAAGGAAAACTATCCGTTCGATTATGACGAGGAAACGGGCGAGATCGAACTCGGCAGTATCGTCATTTGCGAAGCGGTTGCAAAGGAGCAGGCAAAAGAGTACGGACACTCCGTCCGCCGCGAAAACTGCTATCTTTTCACGCACGGACTTATGCATCTTATGGGTTACGACCACATAGAAGAAGCCGACCGCGCCGTCATGCGCGCGAAAGAAGAAGCCGTCCTGTGTAGGTGCGGCATCACGAGAGGTGAATAAATGAAATCGGGATTTATCAGCATATTAGGCAAGCCGAACGTGGGCAAATCCAGCCTCATGAACGCGCTCATCGGCGAGAAAGTTTCCATCGTTTCGCCCAAAGCGCAGACCACGCGCGACAGAGTGAACGGCATACTCACGACCGACGAATACCAGATGGTTTTCGTCGATACTCCGGGCGTACACAAGCCCAAGAACCGCCTCGGCGAATACATGGAAAAATGCGTCAGATCCTCGACCGACGGCGTGGACGCGATCGTTATCGTACTCGACGTGTTAAAGCGCGTGACCGAAGCGGACGAAGCGTTTATCGAAAAATATCTGACCGGATCCGTGCCGGTGTTTATCGTCCTTAACAAGGTCGACGAATCGAATTACGAGCGGGTGTATCCGATCCTGAATAAACTCGCGTACCTTTTGCAGCCGGCGGAAGGCAGAAACGCGGCAAAGGACATTATACCGACTTCGGCGAAGAAGGGCAAGAATATCGACGTATTGAAAAAAGACCTCGAAAGCGTGCTGCCGGAAGGTCCTATGTATTATCCCGCGGACGAAATTACCGACAAATCCGAACGCTATATGATAGCGGAAATCATTCGCGAGAAAGCGTTGCTGCTATTAAACGACGAGATTCCGCACGGCATAGGCGTGGAAGTCCGCACCATGTTCTACGACGAGCACGGCACGGCGCACATGTCGGTCGATATCGTGGCGGAAAAGGAATCGCACAAGTCGATCATTATCGGTGCCGGCGGCGAAAAACTGAAAATGATCGCCGAGCGCGCGAGAAAAGACGTAGAGGACCTTATCGGACGCAAAGTGTATATGGAACTTTTCGTTAAGATCCGCGAGAACTGGCGGAATGACGCCCTCGTCATGTCCGACGTCGGATACGACACAAAAAAGAACTGACGGGGAGCGGGACGCTTTGTCCGACAAAATAACCGCCGTTTTTCGCAAATCCGCAAGGATATAACCTTGTAGAATCGGTTATACTACTTTACGGAGGTGAACGATTATGTTCAAGGACGTAAACGGACTTATGAGCGGCGACAATTTCGGCGAACCTTTCGATCCGGCGATGCTCAGCTGGGGACTTTTTGCCGAGAGCGGCAACCCTTGCTTTTACCTGCTTTACAAAGATCTTTTCGACGAAGAGGAAGAAAAAGACAAATTCGAGTGATTAAAACGCTCGCGGACTTTTACGGGAAGAGGGAACCGCTGTGGATAAAAAACTGACGGCAATACTTATAAAGGCGACGGACGTGCGCGAAAGCGACAAGACCGTGCGCCTTTTTTCCGTAGAAGAAGGGCGGGTGACGGCGACCATGCGCGGAGTGAGAAAGCCTGCCGCGAAACTCAAATACGCCGCTCAGCCGTTTTCGCTGTGCTGTTATGAAATCAACGAAAAGAACGGTAAAAAGATCGTGACCGGAGCGTCGCCGATAGAGGATCTTTATCCGCTGTGCCTCGATCCCGAAAAGTACGCCGCAGGTTGCGTGATGCTGGAAGTTGCCGACAACGCCAACTCGTCGGTGGAGAACGCAAAACTTTTCGTCGTGTTGCTGAAAGCGCTCAAAACGTTATTGTACGGCAAGTCACCGTCAACGGTGGTCGTAACCAAGTTTATACAAAAAGTACTCAGTATGTCGGGCTTCGTGAAAGCACCGGAGCGAGTAGACTCAGAACCCGACACTCCGGCGAAAGCGCTGGGTTTTATCGCCTACAAATCGCTGGACGAACTCGAAACCGCGGAGATAAAACCGGGCGTAATCAAGCGCGCGTTAAAGTCGGTTGCCGCCGATTTTTGCCGCGAGTACGAAACCGAACTTACTTCTCTTGCTGTCTATGAAAAAATGCTTTAAAGTTTTTTGCGCGGCAGTATAACTAAATCAGCCGAATTTAAGTCCCGGGAAGGGACTTTTTCGTTATTTTATCTGATTTTTTTATGCAAAATGACGGTAAACGGCGGCTTATCGGTTGCCAAATTTTTTAAAAGATATTATAATTATATCGTGGAGCGGTATAGAAAAGGAAGGGAATGCCGCACGCACGGGAAACCGATTATAAAAAAAAATCCGGAGGAAATTCAATGAGCAGATTTTTTTGTGACAGTAATTGTGAACTGTGGTTTGATAAAGTAGAAAAATCAGGAATAAACTATATATCCATGCCGTACACGATCGGCGGCGAAGAATATTATTACGACCTCGGCAAAAACACCGATAACCGCGCGTTCTTTGCGAAGATGCGCGGCGGTGCGGTACCCAAGACCAGCGCGCTCAACGAGGCGGACTATATCGAATACTTCGAACCTGTATTAAAAGCGGGCGAAGATATTATTTACGTCACGTTCTCGCACAAAATGAGCGGCACGTTTGGTTCCATGTACAAGGCGATCGACGAGTTGAAAGCGACTTATCCCGACCGTAAAATCACGGTAGTCGACACCACGCACATCAGTATGGGAGCTGGACTTGTGGTGTACTTTGCCGCGCTCAGACACAACGCAGGCGCGACCGACGAAGAAGTCGTCGCATTCGTGGAAAAATTCCGCGATCTCGTCAAATGCTATTTTACCGTCGGAGATCTTATCTACTTAAAGCGCGGCGGCAGACTGTCGAGTTTCAAGGCGGCAATGGGCACTCTGTTCAACATAAAACCCATTATCTCGAACGTCGACGGAAAACTCGTCAATATCGATAAGTCCAAGGGGCGCAAGCGTTCGCTCAAAGATCTTGCGTCTTATCTCGAATCAGACGACGTGGATGAAAACTATCCGATAGTCGTCATGAACGCCGATTGCGACGACGATGTTGCGCTCACGATTTCCTACATAAAGGAAAAACATCCGAACGCCGAGATCTGGGAACAACTCGTAGGTCCCGTCATCGGCAGCCATTGCGGACCGGACACCGTGGGACTTTTGTTCGTAAAGAAAGACAAAGCCGAGTAAAAACCGGCTGACGGAGAAGAGAAGTTGCCGAAAGCGAAGAGAATAATTGCATTGACTATTGCGGCATTTGCGTTGATCGCGTGCGCGTCGTGCGGCGGCGGATACGTAACCGAAACCCGCACCGTGTTTTCGTCCGGCATCGTTTTCTCGGTATCGCTTCGCGGCGGCGACGAAAAAGCGGCGATAAAAGAAATGCTTGCGCTCACGGACGAAGCCGACGTTTCGGTTAATCCGAACCGCACGGACAGCCTTTTATCGAAATTCAACGCGTCGGAAACCGGTGAAACCACGGAAGTCGACCGTCACGCCTATTATCTTGCCGTTAAATCGAAAGAAATCTACGAAAAAACGGACGGTGCGTTCGATCCTTCGCTCTCGGCAGTATCTAAACTGTGGGAAGTGGACGCCGACGGAATAAATAAGTACGCTTACGGCGGTGCGGAGAAAGAGAGACTTCCGGATATAGAAGAAGTAAACGCGCTGAAAGGTAAAAGCGGCATGGACGGATTTACCGCCGCGGAAGAGAACGGCAGGTATTACCTTACGAAAACCGCCGATGGAGTGACGCTCGATTTCGGCGGCATCGCGAAAGGCTATATTGCCGACGAATGCCGCAAAATCTGCGAAGATTACGGCGTTACGAGCGCGCTTATAAAAATCAGCGGTAATATCTATCTTATCGGCGAGTATTTCGACGGGAGCGGCAACAAGCCGTGGGGCGTGGGAGTAATCAATCCGCGCGGCGGCGAAGGCAAAAGCGGCTACGTTTGCGGCTTTTACGAAAAAGGCAGCGTATCGGTAGTCACCAGCGGCGATTACGAACGCTGTTACGACTATTCAAAAGGCGGCGAAACGCTGAAAGTTTGTCACATAATCGACGGCAAAACCGCTATGCCGACAGGAATAAAATACGACGAAACCGCGGGTAAATACGTTGCCGAACAGCATGTCGTATCAGCCACGATCGTCGGCGAGAGTTCGCTCCTTTGCGACGCATATGCTACGGCGGCATGCGTCACGGGAGCGGAAAAAGCCGCGGAATTTCTCGAAAAAGAAGGTTACCGCGCGTTGATATTCACCTCGGACGGCAAGTTTGCAAAAGTCGGCGAGTTCGATTTTTCGGCAGAGGAAACGCTTTATAAAACGGAGTACGCGCCGCTATGACTGATCTGAAAGCCGTAAAAGCGGTCAAAAATTCACAGCCGCTGCGTCTTGTAGACGTTATAGTAATGGTAGTAATAGCCGCTGCGGCACTCACGCTCGCGTTTACGGGCATATTAGACGGCAAACCCGGCGCACGCGTTAAAATCGCGGAGAACGGCAAGACGCTGGAATATCCGATTTCCGAAAACCGCATGATCGAGTTGTCGTCGCTCACCGTGGTTATCGAAAACGGCGAAGTATACGTTACCGATTCGGCTTGTTCCGACAAGATTTGCGAGCACACGGCCAGAATTTCTCGGGTTAATCAATCGATAGTTTGTCTGCCCGCCGGCATCGTGATCACGATTACCGGCTCGGGCGAGTTCCAGACCGACACCGGTCAGGAGAAATAGAGGAGAACGCCGTGACCGCAAAAAGAATTACAAGACTTGCATTGTTCGTGGCGGCGGCGTTCGTGCTTGCAATCGCGGAAAACGCTCTGCCGCCGTTGCTGGCGTTCGCACCCGGTGCGAAAATGGGACTGGGGAACGTAGTCGGTCTTGTTGCGCTCGTGATTCTGGGTGTACCCGACGCGTACTTCGTGCT
>CAKQVV010000008.1 GCA_934277845.1 uncultured Clostridia bacterium | reverse complement strand
ATGCCGAGCGTCACGCCGAGCGCGTTACCTTCGAGCGCGGAGAGAGTGACGGAAACGGGAGAGGACATAGTTTTTTTCATGTCCTCGTCGTGGATAAGCGAAGCGAGCGAAAGCGTTACGCCGAGGTCGTTGCCGTCGAGAGACAAGCCGCCGACAAGTGCGCCGATGTCTTCGATAGAGGGCAGGTGGAACTGTCCGTCCTTGTTTTCGGGAATGGCGAACGACAACGCGCCTTGGAGTTCCGGCATATTCTTATAAATGGTTTTCAGAATGTCCAGCGTTTCGGTCATGTTCGCGGTGGAGAACGTGCCGATCACGGGTTTGCCGGTCGAATTACCGTCGGCGTTCAGGCGGTCGAGTTTGAAGTAAGCGTTGGAAGCGAGCACGGTGCGCGTCACGGTTTCCTTGCCGTTTTCGTTTGGCGTGCGCGTTTCGGTGTAGTCGGTACCGATTACGGGCGTGCGGTAGATCACGGTCAAGCCGTAGGTCTTGGAAGTTCCGTCCGTTTTCGAGATGGTGATCGTAAGATCCGCGCGAACCTTGACGATGCCGCCGTTGGTGGATTTGTTGACGCCGGCAACGACGATTTCGCCGCTGAGTGCGATCGTCGTGTCGCCTGTCTTGACTTCGCAGCCATCGCCGAGCGTAACGGCCATATTTTCCGCGGTGCAGATATTATTGATCGTGTCCGCGAACTTATCGACAAGTTCATGAAGGTCGATATAACCGTAATTATCTTTAAGGTCGGCGGTCGCAATTATTCCGCCGTCGGCATCGAACACGGCAGGCGCAACGGGATTTTCGTCGGTGATTTCGACTTTGATTCTGGTGCCGGGCATAGTCACGGCAACGCCGCCGAGCGAATAGCCTGTGCCGATCGCGTCGAGCCTTGCGGAAACATTAACGGCGCTGCCATCGGATCCTATCGGGAGCGAAATCGTCACGCCGTTTTCGTCGGTTTCGTAAGTCATAGCCCTGACGAGTTTTTCGACAGCGGCCATAATATCGACGGAAATTCCGGCGTTCGGATCGAAGTCGGGCACAAACGTCCTGATAGTCGGCGCGAGCGCGTTCAGAATTTCTTTCACCGCTTCAAAATTCTCGCCGCATTCGAGCAGGACTTTCGCGCCGCCGCATTCGGCGTACAGCGTGTTGGTCTTAAGGTCGAAGAGAGCGTTGATGCCCAGTACGTTGGCGGTGAGCCGCATAGATTTCAGGTCGAGCGTCGCAACGACTACGATAGGTTTCTTTTCGGCTTCGACTACTTCGGTCTTGCCGTCGGTAATGTCTGTGATCGCATCGGAGATCGCGTCGCCGATTGCGTCGGTCACGTCGGTATCGATCGTCAGTTTCAGCCTGATGTTGCTGTTCTCGTCGACGAGTTGGTCGATAAGAGGCTTGAGATCATAGAAAACAGTACCGTCGGTGAAGGGGAGATAATCGACTTTGTTACCGGGAGTAACGGTCGCGGTGACGAGTACTTCGCCGTCTTTAATTACGGTAGCATTAACTTCGCCGAGCGAGTAAGCCTTGCCGTCGTCGGCAAGAGTGACGCCGAGCGTAACGGAAATGCCGTTTACGTTGATTTCGCCGCCGAGCGTAACGCCGCCGTCGGTTGCGGTTGCACCAAACGAAGCGAGAATGTCGTCGATATTCAGCGTGTCGAGCAAGCCGCCCAGCGCGTCGGAAACGGAAGTTCCGCTCGTGTTTTCGCCGGCAAACAGCGCGGTGAACTTATCTATGACAGAAGAAATATCTTCTTTGCTTGCCTTCGCGTTCAGACCGAGCGCGGAAACGTAAACGGTATCGCCCGCGTACTTGACGAAAATATCCTTTTCAAAGATCGTCGTCTTTGCCATGACGGTCATATCGTTGAGATCGACGAAGAGATCGACGGGTATATTTTCGAGATTTACGCCGCCTGCGTAAACGTTGATTACGGCGTGCAGATTAAGCGTGAGCTCGTCGGAAACAATATCCGTCACGGGTACGATATTTCTGAACTGTCCGAGTTCTTCGTCGGAAATAACGTTGATTGCGTCAGGGTTGCAGGTTGTGGCGACGACGGAAATGTTGCCGTAAGAAGCGGTAATGTTGCCGAAGCCGTAAGCGGATTCGTTTTCGGTGAGAGTGAGAGAGGCATTGAGTTTGTCGTATGCGAGCGCGATAGTCAGTTTGCCGTCCGCTTCGGTAACGGTCATTCCGTCAAGGATATTCTTTATGATTTCGGTCGTCGAAGGTTTATCTCCGGTTTCCGCGGTTTCGGCGGAAGAGAACAAGCCGACGAATTTATCTTTCAGAGCGGGTATATCTTCGAGCTTGAAACTTGCTTTAAGATCGCCGAACGCGAGATAAACGACCTTGCCGGCGTTGTCGTAGCGTACGCGGATCTCGTTTTCGTTGTTGCCGATCCTGCCGCTTGCGTCCACGCGCATGTCTTTGAGATTGACTTTCGCGTTGAGAGCGATGGGGGCGGAAGTAAGTCCTTCCACAGTCGCGCTCACGCAAATATTACCGCTGTCGTCGATCAGGTCGCTGATGAGAGGAATGATGTCGTAGTAGTTGCCTTCGAGTTCGGGAATTGCGGCGGTTTCGACGGGAGTCACGACGGCGGACAACACTGTTTCGTTGCCCTTGCCGATGACGGCGGACGCGCCGATAAACTCGATCGTATCGGAATCGGTAAATTCAAGCGTGGCGGTCACGTTGATTTCGCCCAGCGGGATAACGATGCCCACGGTCGCTTTGCCGTTTTCGCGGACGAGCGTCATGTTGTCGAGAAGTGCCGCGGTGTCGAGATTATCGAACAATCCGCCGGGTTTCGAGGCTTCATCGCCGGACGAGAGGATCGCGGTGATTTTATTGACGAGCGCGGTCGCGTCGGCAATCGTGCCTTTCGCTTTTAGATCGCCGTACTTGATATAGACGGTTTCATCGGTGTATGCGACGAACAGATCGCGGAGCGCAATGTCACCGTAAGACACTTCGTCGATTTGTACGCGCGCCTTTATGGCGGAAAGTTCGTTGATATCGATATTGACGCTTGCCGCGCCTTTGATTTTCACGAGTCCGTCGGTTTCGATGTTCGCAACGAGCGGAGTACCCGCCATGTACGCGCCGAAACCGCTCATGATATAGTCGAGCGCGGTGGGATCGTTTTCGACCGGGTCGGTAACGTCCGCTTCGAGATAAGGACCGAAAACGTCGCCGTGGGGGAGTTCGTTACCTTCGCCGAGCGCGGAGAAAACTTCGGTAATCGACTCGGTGCACGACGGCGTGAGCATGCCGTAGGAAACGATGTACTCGCAGTCTGTCGTAGTCTTTTTGACCACCCAGTCGTCGTCCATGTACACGATAATCGCCGCGCGGGTGAAAGTACTGTCCATGCCCGACATGGTTTTCATTTCGAGCAGCATTTTGGGAGTGGCGGTCTTTATGTCGAAATCATAGCGGAACGCGTGCAAACCGTCCTCGACGCCCAGGTACCGAGCCGAAGTTACGGTTTCTTCTTTGACGATATAGTTGCAAATGCCCAGCGGCTTACCGCCTAATTTGCCTAAAAAAGTTTCCTCGCTGACCTTATAGGGCGTGCTCTTGTCCCAGTTCGGACTGTCGACCGCCGTTAGCGACGATGTGTCGCGCATGACGTAGTTTTTACCGCTGACGTAAAACTGTATGCCGACTTTTTTTACTCCGAACGAGTAGGATTCCTTGAATACGTTGCTTCCGAGTACTGTGCGGCTCGCGAAAATGTCCTGATTTATGCCCAGCGACACGGAAGTACCGGTCGTTTTGCCCACGAAACTGCCTGCGTTTTTCAGTACGCCGGTAGCGATGTAGTAGTTGTCGATGGCAGTGTGATCGGCAGGGGTGGTGCCGTCGTCGGGTTTCGGCAAAGTTTTTTCTTCCTCCGGCGCAATGTCGTAAGGATTCTTGTCGAAACTCGTCTTGTTACAGCCGAGGAACCAGAAAGTTCCTACCATTGCCGTACAAATAATCAGCAGAAACGATACTATTTGTTTTTTTGTCAGCAGCCGGGATACACTCGGCATACGAACGAAGCCTTTCAAAATATTTCTCCTTTATGGTGTCGCAATCGCACGTTAAACGACGGTAATTTGACAAACCGCGGCGAGATTGCTTCCTTTTCCTTCTTTTTTCGGTTGCGGCAGGCAGAAAAAGCCTTCCGCTATAATAATTTATTTGTTAAAAGTTTATGTAATGCTTCCGGTGTATAAGCAGTATGCCCGATCGGGCATAGAAACGTGTAAAAGCAGATAATGTTTCGGTCAGGTCGATCGATTGTCGACCGCGTGCGTTTTGTCCCGCGCACTGCCGGCGGGCTTGTACGAGCGAAACGGCAAAGCCGTGTTCGGTCGGACGGAGAAATGATTTGTTTTGCGGGATTCAGTCCTTCCTTTCCGAGGGGTTCTCGGGCGCATTGCCGGCGCTTAAGCGGCGGTAAGCGAGCGGCGTTACTCCCTCGACGTTTTTGAATACTCTGCAAAAGTACGCTACGTCGACGTAACCGCACGCTTTCGCGACGTCGCCGATAGATTTGTCGGTTTCGGCGAGCAGTTTTTTCGCGAGAGAAATGCGCTTTTTAATCAGGTATTTAAGAGGCGGTATGCCGAGAGTGTCTTTGAACAAGTGAGTCAGGTAGTACTTGTTGATGTAAAGGCTGCGGCACACGTTGTCTATCGTGTCTATGGTGGTAAAGTTCTTGTCGAGAAAATCCTTTACCTCGGTGTAAGTCCGCTTGCTCTCGAAGATCTCGTTTGCCTGACGGGAAGTGAGGCGAAGCACGAACGATACCAGTATGGTTAAAAGCGAATCGCTGATAACGCTGAAATAAGCGGGTTTGAGTTCGTTCTCCCAAAGGAGTTGATCGCAATAACCCATGATGCGATCGTAGAACGCGCCGGTGTTCACGATGCGGAAGGGCGCGTCCTGTACGAGCGAGCCGGAAGGGTAGCCTTCCACCATGACTCGCGCGATACCTAAAAACATAATGTCCGCCGTCACTCCGTCGTCGAAAAATTCGTTGTGCATGACGCGCGGATTGCACACGACCATGTCGCCTTTCGTAAAAGAGAATATTTCGTCGTCCACGCGGAACTTTCCCGTGCCGCTTTTAACGAGCATGATTTCGCAGAAGTCGTGGCAGTGAAGTTTGTTCATCCAGCCGCCGTGCGTATGACGGTAGACGCCGATATACATCAGTTTCGGTTTTTTCAGGAATATGCTTTTTTTGTCCGTTCCGCTGACTTCCATTTCTATCCGTTATAAAGCGCAAAAGCGCAGAGCACCGCTACTGCGCCTTGTATTTGAGAATTTTAAGGTCGGTAATCTTCTTGTAGGTGTCTTTATTACGAGCAAGGAACTCTTCCGCGAGAGCCTTGTACGCCAGCGAACCCACGCATTTCGGTTCGAACAACATGACGGGAAGCCCGTAGGACGGTGCTTCGCCCAAGCGAATGTTTCTCGGAATTTTCGCGTCGAAAACCTTTTTGCCGAAGAACTTGTATATTTCTTCGGTAACGTTCTGGACAAGACGGGAGCGGCTGTCGTACATAGTGAGTACGACGCCCTCGACTTCGAGTTGAGGATTGAGAATTTTCTTTGCGAGCCTGATGGTGTTCATCAACTGGCTGAGACCTTCGAGCGCGTAATATTCGCCCTGAATGGGAATGAGTATCGAGTTTGCCGCGGTAAGCGCGTTGACCGTGAGCAGCGCGAGCGACGGCGGACAGTCGATGAGAATGTAGTCGTAACTGTTGCGAAGCGGGGAAAGGACTTTTTTGAGTACCTTTTCGCGGTCTTCGACGCCGACGAGTTCGACTTCCGCACCTGCGAGATCGATGTTCGAGGGCATGATGTCGAGGTTCTTGACGAGAGTGGGGACGATTGCCGTTTTTGCTTCGACTTCGCCCGAGAGCACGCTGTAAGTCGAGTACTTGACTTTGGTTTTATCTATACCGAAACCGCTGCTGCAGTTTCCCTGCGGATCGATGTCCACCGCGAGCACTTTTTTGCCCATGAGCGCGAGATAACTTGCGAGGTTAACGCAGGTCGTGGTTTTGCCGACGCCGCCTTTCTGGTTTGCTATTGCTATAATCTTGTGCATAATACCTCACCGTAATTACGGAAAATTAAATGTCGTTTGTGATTAAAGTCGTTTGAGCATAAGGCAGAACTATACAAGTATATAGTCATACTTTTATCACATTCTACCATAAAAAAATGCAAAAGACAAACGTTTTACGCGCACGCGCGCGAAATCTTTAAAAATATTGCGTTATAATCCGAAAATTATATCGGAAACTGCGGTTTTATCGGGCTAATTGACTTGCCTAAACGCGCCGCGATCGCTATAATAAATATATGAGCATTATCGAGATAAACGACGCTTACTATACTTACGGCAAGGACTCGGAAAGCCCTACGCGGGCTGTCTGCGGCGTTACGCTCTCCGTCGACGAGGGCGAGTTTGTCGCGGTCGTCGGACACAACGGCTCGGGCAAGTCTACGCTTGCCCGGCTTATGAACGGGTTGCTTGTGCCCGAAAAGGGCAGCGTGAAAGTGAACGGACTGGCGACTTCCGACGACAAGAATCTTTTCGACGTGAGGAAAACGGTGGGAGTGGTCTTTCAGAACCCAGACAACCAGATGGTGGCGACGATTATCGAGGACGACGTGGCGTTCGGACCGGAAAACCTCGGGCTTCCGTCGGAAGAAATACGCGAGCGCGTAGACTGGGCGCTGAAAAGCGTGGGCATGTACGAGCATCGCGGCGGCACACCGTTCCGGCTCAGCGGCGGACAAAAGCAGCGGCTTGCGATCGCGGGCGTGCTGGCGATAAAGCCGCGGGTAATGGTACTGGACGAATCCACTTCCATGCTGGATCCCGACGGACGCGCGGAAGTACTCGACGTAGTAAGGCGGCTTAACCGCGAAGAGAAAATGTCCGTCGTGATGATAACGCACTTTATGGAAGAAGCATTGCTTGCCGATCGCATAATAGTGATGGACAAGGGACAAATCGCGATGCAGGGCGGCAAGGAAATTTTCGAGCGAGAGGACGAACTCACGGCAATGGGGCTGACCGTACCCGTGGCGACAAGAATAGCGCACGCGCTGAAACGAAGAGGCGTGCCGATCGAAGGCGGAGTGACCACCGCGGAGGAACTTATAGAAAAACTATGCCGATAAAGATAGAGCATCTCGGTTATGTCTATAATCCGAAAACGACGTTTGCGTCGGTCGCGCTTTCAGACATAAATCTCACCGTAAACGACGGGGATTTTATGGGAGTCATCGGGCACACCGGCAGCGGGAAATCGACGCTTATCACGCACCTGAACGCGTTAACGCGTATTCAGACCGGTTCGATTTTCGTGGATGAAATAGATTTACGGCCGAAAAAGATAGATTTCAAAAAACTCCGCAGCAGAGTGGGAATGGTTTTCCAGTATCCCGAGTATCAGCTTTTCGACGAAACGGTGTATAAAGACGTCGCGTTCGGACCGAAGAACATAGGACTCGGCGAAGAAGAAATCGCGGTGCGCGTGAAGGAAGCGATAGGGCTCGTGGGGCTCGATTACGAAGCGGTCAGGGACCGTTCGCCTTTCGAACTCAGCGGAGGACAGATGCGCAGAGTCGCGCTCGCGGGCGTCATCGCCATGCGTCCCGAAGTACTGGTACTGGACGAGCCTACCGCGGGACTGGATCCCAAGGGCAAGACCGAGATCATGGAACTTGCCAAAAGTTTGAAAAAGACCTGTCCGATAATCATAATGATTTCGCACAATATGGACGAAGTGGCGAAGTACTGCAACCGCGTTGCGGTGATGAGCGACGGAAAACTGTACGGCGTTTATTCCCCGCGCGAACTTTTCGCACAGTCCGGACTGCTCCGTTCGCTCCACATCGAGCCGCCGTCGGTCACCGCGATCGCGGAAGGGCTGAACGCGCGCGGTTTCGGCGTTGATCCGTCCATAGTCGACGAGGACGAACTCGTGGAAGCGATCGCCGCCGAGTGGCGCGGGAGGCACGACAATGCGTGAAATAGCACTCGGACAATACTATCCGGTCGACTCCGTTCTCCACAGGCTCGACCCGAGAACGAAAATCATAATGATGATTGCCTATATCACCATGATTTTCTTTGTAAAAACCTTTATCGGTTTCGGCATCGTGTTCGTTTTTCTCGCGATTTCGATACTCGTATCGCGCGTGCCCGTCGGCAAAGTCCTCAAAAGCCTGAAAACGATTATATTCCTCGTACTGTTCACGGTGATAATGTCGCTGTTGTTCTACGCCGGCAAGGAAGAGGACCTCATCTGGCGCTGGGGCATAATCAAGGTTTATCGCGCGGGGCTTATCAATGCGGGACTTATGGCACTTCGCCTCGTGTTTCTCGTTGTCGGTCCGACGCTATTGACGTTCACGACCACGCCCGTCGCGCTTACCGACGGACTGGAAAGCCTGCTGAAACCGCTGTCGTACATCAAGTTTCCCGTACACGAACTCGCAATGATAATGAGTATCGCGCTGCGGCTTATTCCCACGCTCGTCGAGGAAACGGACAAGATCCAGTCCGCGCAAAAAGCGCGTTGCGCCGACTTTGACAGCGGCAACGTGTTCAAGCGCGCCAAAGCGATGATACCGGTGCTTATTCCGCTGTTCGTGTCGTCGTTCCGCCGTGCCGACGAACTCGCCGACGCAATGGATTCGAGGTGCTATCGCGGCGCAAAGGGCAGAACCCGCATGAAAAAACTGCGGTTTCACGTCCGCGACCTGTTCGCCGTACTGTTTCTCGCCGTGTTTTTCTTCGCGATTTTGTGGCTGCGGTACAATTTCTTCCCGTGGATAATCGACCTTTCGGCGATCCCGTGGATAATGTGAGGTGAGACGTGAGAAGAATCAAAATCACGCTCGACTATATCGGCACCGATTACGACGGCTGGCAGCGTCAGCCGGGGCGCGACACCGTGCAACAGCGCGTCGAGGACGCTGTGTTCGCGCTGTCGGGCGAGCGCGTTTCCGTCGTAGCCAGCGGCAGAACGGACGCGGGCGTACACGCGCTGGGACAGGTCGCGCACTTCGACGTAAACGCCGCGATCCCCGCCAAAAACTATATGACGGGAGTAAACCACTTTTTGCCGCCGGATATACGGATACTGAAAGCGGAAGAGACGACGGGTGACTTTCACGCGAGATTTTCCGCGCACGAAAAAACCTATATGTATTGTATTTACGAGAGCCGTTTCGACCGCGCGTGCTATCTTAACCGCGCCGCGAGGGTAGAGCAAAAACTCGACCTAAAAAATATGAAAACCGCCGCCGAAGCGTTTTGCGGCACTCACGATTTCATGTCGTTTTGCTCGGCGGGAGCGGATACGACAACCTTTATCCGCACGATAAAAAATTTAAGCGTTACGCGTAGCGGCGGACTGGTAAAAATTTCCGTCACCGCCGACGGCTTTCTCTACAATATGGTGCGCCGCATCGCCGCGGTGCTGGTCAAAGCGGGCAAGGGACAGATCGATAAAGCGGACGTTGAAGAACTGATAAACGCCGCCGACAACCGCGTGGCAAAGGACGTTATGCCTGCTTGCGGACTGTATTTGAAGTCGGTCGTATATTAAAAATCATCGAAAAATCTGCTTTTTCAAAAACAAACTGCAAAAGAATTAAATCGTTAATTTCCCGCGATTTTGCGGTAAATATTAGTATGATTACGGAGGTAAAAATGAAAATTCAGTACTGGGGTACGGCTGCGGCAGAGGGCGTTCCGTCCGTGTTCTGCAACTGCCCGACTTGCCGGGAGGCGAGAGAGAAAGGCGGCAGATTTATCCGCGCGAGAGCGCAAGCGCTGATAAACGACGACCTTCTGGTCGATTTCGGACCGGACACTTATCAGAGTGCGCTTGAACGGGGCTACAACCTTGCCGATCTCGGCTATGTGCTGATCACGCACACGCACGCGGATCATTTCACGCCCACGGAACTGCATAACCGTCAGATCGGTTTTTCGCACGGCATGAAGTACGAGACGCTGAACTTTTACGGTTCTACCGATATGGTCGAGCGGTATTATGATTATATGGCAGGCAACGGCGCGTACCTTCTCGAACAAAAGCGCGTCGGACTTAACGTGATCGAGCCGTACAACACCTACGACGTGAACGGATACAAGATTACGCCGCTGCCCGCGACGCACGGCACGCGTCATCCTTTCGTCTATATCATCGAAAAGGACGGCAAAACGATCTTCTACTGTAACGATTCCGGTTATCCGAAGCCGCCCGTTCTCGACTGGCTCGGTAAATGCGGCAAGAAATTCGACCTCGTGAGTTACGACTGTACGCACGGCGACATGGATCCCGTGGAGCAATGGGGAGAGAACGCTTCGCACATGGGAGTGAAACGCAATATCATTCTTCGCGACAAACTGCGCGAATCCGGACTTTACAAGCCGGGCACCGTGGATATAATCACTCATTATTCGCACAACGGCGTGAGCGTCGGTTACGACGATATCACCCGCATCGCGAAAGAAAACGGTTTTATCGCGGCTTATGACGGCATGACGGTCGAAATCTAACGCAAAGAACAAGAAGAACCTAAAAAACGCGGCAGAGTCAATCGCTTTGTCGCGTTTTTTAACCTTTTTCGGCGTTTACGTCCGCTGGGGTTGACAAATCGCGAGTATTGTTATACTATAAATAGGTTAGATACGGCGCGGCGAAGTTTCGCCCGATGCCGATTATTGCAAGAACAATCCTCGGGTTGTCGTAAAAAAGTCGAAACAACCCGTCAAAAGGGAGCAGAGCAGATGAAGAAGAAGTTGTTTACGGTTTTGATCGCGATTGCGGTGCTGTGTTCGTTTGCCGCGTGTTCGGGCGGCAGCAAGCCCGGGCCTGCGCCCGAACGCAATTCGTTCGAGATTACCGTCGTTCGTCCCGAGCACGGCAAAATCGTGCTGGGCGAGGATAACGCGGACTACACGGTGAAAAAAGGCGGCGACATCGCCGTCACGCTCGTGCCGGACGAAGGCTATGAAGCCGGCGGCGCGGAATACGTCGACGGCATGGGCAAGCACGTCCTTACAAAGGATAAAATCGCCGACAACGCGTTCGTGATAAAGAACGTCACGGCGGACGTCACGATTTCCGCGACCTTTACCGAAGAAACGGAAAAGCCCGAACCCGAGGTTTATTATTCCGTCGCGATTTCGGCAGGCAGCGGCGGTACGCTGACCGCATCGGCAAAATCGGTAAAGGCGGGCGATAGCGTCACTTTCACCGCGACGCCTGATCGCGATTATCGGCTCGATTTTGTGAGAATAACCAAAAAAGACGGCAGCGATCCGAAGTTTCTGGACTTGTCGCAGGTGAGTAAAGACGGCACGTTCACGCTCGTGCCCGAGTTCGATATGCTCGTTACCGCAGGATTCGAGGCGGTGGACGAATATTTCGTTACCGTGACGAAGAACGCCGGCGGCGAAGTAACCGCGTCGGCGGAGTCGGTCGAACCTTTCGGCGAAGTGACATTTACTATCACAACCGATGAATTTTACACGATAGGCTCGTTCACGGTGAACGGCGTAGACCGCACGACTGCGGCGAAATCCGGCACCGTTACCGTATATGATATTCACGAAGATATAGAAGCGGTGTGCGAGTTCGTACCCGTCGATCATAATATAACCGTCGTTGCGTCCGCGCACGGCACGACCGTCGCGCCCGAAACCGCGCCGCACGGCTCGACCGCGATAGTCGAATGTACGCCCGACGAAGGCTACGTCTTGTTCGCGTTCCGCATCGGCGGCGAACTTTACGGCGGCGAACTGCCCGCCGACGGCAGAATTCCGGTGACGATCAACGGCGACACCACGGTTTCCGCCGAGTACCGCGAGAAAAAGGAATCGGTCGGAGTGTCCGGCACGCTTTCGGTGGCAGGCGGCGGTAATCCCGGCGGCGTGACGCTGGTCGCGACTGACGGCAAAGGCGTAGACAGACGCGTCGCCACCGACGAGAACGGCAAATTCTCGTTCACGCTTCCGTCCGGCTCGTACAAGATCAATATCGACGCGCTCGCGCTGAAAATGAACGAACGCGCGTTCCTCGTTTCCTACGACGACGTGACGCTCGATCTCGCGGCGATAACTTCGTCGTTCACGACCGACGGCTTTACCGAAGGCTACGACGGCGGCGCGACGCTGAAAAGTACGGGAGCGGCTGTCGCGTTTGCGCGGTTTACTTCCGGAAACGCCGGGTTCCGTGCGACGGTGAAAGCCGCGGGCAAAACGGGCGTGATCGTAAAGACAGCCGCGACTACGCTGAAAATCGAATATACCGACGGCGGCGTTACCGCTGCGGCAGACAATAAAACTGTATTTACCACAGATAAAATCAGACTCGACGGCGGCGCGGGCACGATCCGCGTCGTGAGATACGGCTCGACCGTGTACGTTTTCGACGCAAGCGGAAATAAATGCGAATCGTTTACTTTGGGATCGCTTTCGGGACGCGGCGAGTACGGCTTTTATTCGGACGGCGCGGCGGAATTTACCGACGCTTTCGTCCTGTCCGATCTTGCGGCGATAGAGAATAGCGTCGTGAAATCGGTCAAGATCACGCGCACCGGTTCCGGCTCCGTCACGCTCGACGGCGCGGATAACGGCAAGGCGCAACTGGGAAGCATGCTCACGCTGAAAGTCGCGCCCAGTTACGGCTACAAGATCGACGAAGTGACTTTCTGCGGCAACGAAGTTACGCCTTCGGGCATAAACGCCGACGGCAATACCTATTGCTTTAACGTCACGAGCGCGGATACCAACCTCATTGCGGTGCATTTCACGCCTGTCGCCGGCGACGAAACCGAGGAGTTTTCCATGGCAACCGTGTCCGACGGCAACGGCGGCGGACTGACCTATGATACCACGCTGTTCTACCGCAACGACCTCGAAATCGACGGCGCGGATCCCGGCGTAATTTACGTTTCCGAGGAAGAGGACGCGACCTACGGCGGCTGGTTCTATATGGCGACTACGGGCGGCAGCAGATATTCCGCGTTCCCGCTGTACCGCAGCCGCGACCTCTCGCGCTGGGAGCGCGCGGGCAAGGCAAGCGGCGGAAACGCGCTGACGATCACTTCTTCCGGCTGGACGGAAAGTAATTACTGGGCGCCCGAACTTATCCGCGATCCCAAGACGGGCAAATATTTCATATTCTTCTCGGCAGGCTCGAAAAAGGGCAATTCCGGCACCGAGTACGTCGGCGTCGACACGAGTACCGAAGCGACAAAGTGGGATCGTCTTTACCTCGGTATCGGCATTTCCGACAGTCCCATGGGACCGTACACGCTCGTCACGGCGGAAAGTTATTACGGTGCGGGCAAAACCGCCAACCTCAA
Source organism: uncultured Clostridia bacterium (assembly GCA_934277845.1). GTDB lineage: Bacteria > Bacillota > Clostridia > Christensenellales > Pumilibacteraceae > UBA10677. The sequence goes on along the minus strand of CAKQVV010000008.1, from coordinate 27,065 downwards.
CGGCGAAACGATCACGGCAAGCACGCCGCCCGTAAACTTCGGTAAAAATTTCAAAACCCAACTCGCGGCAATGACGAGCAAGTATATCGATCCGGTCACGGGCAACGGCATCTGGCCGGCAATCGACGTCAGTCCGTTCATCACCGAAAGCGGCGACATGTACCTGTATTTTTCTCAGCACGTCAGTTCGATTACGGACGGCAACCGCATCTGGGGCATGAAAATGAAGGACATGATCACGCCCGACTATTCGACGCTCACGCTGCTACTGATGCCTTACGACGAGGGCAACAAGGGCAAAAACGTAAACATGTTCACAGGTACGAAGGGCAGCATTAACCCATCCGACTGGACGGGAACCAACGCCCCCGGCGCATACGACGGCGATATCTGCGAAGGCGCGTTTGCCATCGAACACGGCGGCAAATTCTACCTTACGTATTCGCCGTTCGGCTATGGCGATCGTCGTTATTCTATCATGCAAACCGTGGGCGATACGCCTTTGGGACCGTTCAGAAAACTTTCGCGCGAGTACGCAAACCCCGTAATAGGCATAGGCACGGAGAAACCGATGTACGACTTTATGTCGGGTGCCGGACACCACAGTTTCGTCAGGGCGGGCAACGAACTTTTTGCGGTCTATCACGCGTTTTACAACCCCGTCGACAACTACCTCAACGGTACGTTTATGGGCAGGGCGATAGGCGTCGACAGAGTACGTTTTACCTATAACGCAAATTATGATTGTGACGTGCTTGCCGGCACCGGCGCGACGTTCTCGCTCCAACCGCTTCCGGCGGTAGCGAGCGGCTATTCGAATATCGCGAGAGACGCGGCGATCACCGCGAGCGGAACGGCAAGCGGCACGCAGTATCTCACCGACGGCGCGTTCCCGTACCAGCCGTTCGAACAGGCACAGGAGTTTTCGGCAAACGGCAACACTACGATAACTCTCGAATACCCGACGGCGAAAGATATCCGCGCGGTGATGATTTACAACAGTTATACCTACAACAAAGCGGTTGCCGGTGCGGATATCACGCTGACGCTCGCGAGCGGAAAAACGGTGAGCATGCACGCCGTCACCGATACCGCCAACTACAATTCCGAAAAAGGCTATATGCGTCCGGGCGGAGCGATAATCGCCGACTTTGCGACCGCGAAAGTCAAAAAGATCGAAATCGAACTGAACGTTTCCGATAAACTCAACACGGGCGACGACGAAATCAGGGTGGGCGAGATAACGGTGCTCGGCAAGACCGACGCGAGCAAAGCCGCCGACCTTCCGTCCTACGACGTGGCTAACGGTTCTAACCCTGGCGGCGCGTTCGTTATCGACGGCAAGTCCGACGAGCCAGAGTACGTCGGCAAGAACTATTATACATATACGGTTTCGGGCGTAAAAGTGGAAACCACCGCCGTCATCGCCGAGGACGGCGTGTACGTCGCGGCGCGTGCCTGCGACGACAATATCGTATGGAACGCCAAAAACTTTTTCCAGGTCAACTCGCACTTCGAGATCTACTTCGGCGGCTACGGCAATTCTGTCAAACGCGTGTACGTCGATCCGCAGAATCACAGTCTGTTCGGCGATTTCGTGACGGCTTCGGCACGGCTCGCGGGCGGCAACGTCATGGAAGCGGAAGCGTTCGCGTCCTGGGAATCGTTGGGATTTACCAAGCGTCAGGCGAACGTGAACGTGTTTGCTGGATACTACAACGTGGTCGGTACCGGATCTATGAGCGGCAGCGGCGTTTACAGGATCAACGGCGGCTATGTCAAAGGCACGTTGCTTAAACCCGAATCGGTCGACGTTTGGGCGCCGACGAGTTACGGTTCGTACAACGCAAACGGATTCCGCGCGATCGGTACCGCGGCGACGTTCGGCGAGGGCGGACTGGGCGAGGCTGCGATCGGCAACGTAACTTACGCCGGCAATACCGTCACGCTTGCCGCAACCGTAAAAAACGAAACCTGGTACTCGGCGGCTTGCGCGGGAAACTTTGTTTTCACCGCCGCGATAAACGCAGGCAGCGCCGGTAAGTCCGGTTTCGTCGTGTCGAACGGCACCGACAAAAAATATCTCGCGGTCCCTGCCGGCGGCGGTACCTACACACTGGTCAAGAGCGGACCGACCGTGATACTTTACTCGCAGACCGCGATCGTTGCGGCTTTGCGCGATCCGGACTTTTCGGGCACCTGCTCTGTAGGCGCGTGGTCGGACGGCGGTTCGGCTAACGTTTCGGGCGCGAAATACGCGGTTTGCGCCGACGCACAAACCGCGCTGAACGCATGTCCCGCGATTACCGCGGCAGGCAACAAACTGCCGGTTATCGCCGTGACGGGCGGCGGCGACGCGTACTGCGACGATCTGATACCCGCGAGCGGCAAAGCTAAGATTGTCGCGCGTCCTTTTGCCGGTTACACACTGGGCGAAGTCCGCGTAAACGGCGCGGCGATCGAAAAGACAGGTGCCGTTTCGGTGACTGCGAAAACCGCTTCGACGCTCGTCGAGTTTGCGTTCGTAAAAATCGCCGATGCCGTCACCGTATCGGGTACGCTCCGTTACACTCCCGACGGTACGGTCGCGGCGGGCGCGAAAATGCTCGTTACCGACATGTCCGGCGGCGAAGCCTATACCGCAACTACCGGCTATGCGGGCGAGTACTCCTTCACGCTGTCCTCGTCTAAAAATTATTCGGTATCCGTGACCGCAAACGGCTGCACGGAATCGACGTACATGATCGTAAACGGCGCGTTTACCGGTACTCCTTACGCCACGCGTTATGCGCTGGGCGGCACGGCGGTCGTGAACGGTAAAACCTATACCGCGAACACCGACCACTGGAATCTCGACCGCAAGGACGAGGGAGTATACGTCGCGTCCCGCAACAGCGGCGGATATTTCACGAACGGCGTCGGCGGGAAAGCGGTCGTAAAGTTCAAGGTCACCAACAAGTCCGACATCAGCGGCTTTGCCGACGAAGCCGCGTTGAAAAACTCGGGTATCGAGTACGATCCCGCTATCGGAATAAAATTCATCGACGGCACCAGGAGTTCGTTCGTGGGATTCTGGAGCACGGGCTATCGCGTACTGTTGGACGAGAGCGTGGGCTGGAACCCGACCAACGTGTTCAGTAAAGAGGTTGCCGGTACAAACTACGACAACTACACCTGGCGCGCAATCGGCAAGACGTATTCGTATATGTTTATCCGCGACGGCGAAAACGTGTATCTCTATTACGAAAATGACGCAGGCGAATACGTCAAGGTTTACGACAGCGCGGAAGCGGGGCATACTTTTGCCGCGACCGGCAAGTGCGCCTACGGATTCGCGTTCACTTCGTCCAAGTCGTTCAGTATCGAGTTCGGGGACGTGACCGTGTTTACCGACGAACTTGCGGAAGAACAAATCGCAAAGTACGTCAAATAGCGACATTTCGTTTAATCCGCGAGCACCGGCGAAAACGCCGGCTCGCGGTTTTTTCGTTTCGGGACGGTATAATAGTGCTATATTTTGTGCGCAAATCCCGATTTTTACGTCGATTATATAAAAAATAACGTTATGTAGTTGTTTTTTTGAGCCGGATATGTTATACTAAACCGCGTAGGCAGAAAAGCGAGAAACAGTTTCCCGAAACGGAAAAACGCCTCGTTTGAAACTAAAACAGCCTTGCGGCGCGATCACGCCGAAAAGAAGGAAACCGATGAAAGCCTGGAAGGTTACCGGAGAAAAGACGGCGGAACTCGTCGATCTCGGCGCACAATCCGTCGAATCCGGTTGCGTAAAACTTAAAATGCTGGCGGCTTCGCTTACCACCACCGAGTGCTGTCTGTACACAGCCGACGCACCCGGTCCGCTCGTCATGGGCAGGAACGGCGTGGGACTCGTGACCGAAGTCGGATCCGACGTCACGGGGATTAAGCGCGGCGACACGGTGTACGTGCGTCCCGTTTCGTCGTGCGGCGAGTGCGCTCATTGCAGAAGCGGCAGGCGCGGCGAATGCGAGCACAGTTATACCTACGGCAAGACCGAGGACGGAGTGCTCCGCGACTTCATGGTCGTGCCGCAAGCGGACGCTATTCTGCTTCCCGGCAAAATCACCGCAGAGGAAGGCGTGTTCATCGAGTCCGTGGCGTTAGCCGTCGCGACGCTCGACAAACTCAAACTCGAAAAGGGCGAACATATCGTTATTCTGGGCGCAACCGATGCCGGTCTTGCGCTCGCGCAGGTCGCGCTTTACTATCAGGCCGTGCCTATCGTCGTCGATATGCGCGCCGACAGACTGGAACTTGCGGAAAAACTCGGCATTTACTACACGATCAATATCGTCGATACCGATCCCGTGAAAAAAATATTCACCATTACCTGCGGCAAAATGGCGGAAACCGCGGCGTACTGCCTGCTGTCCGGACTGCCGCTGCAACGTTCGTTCGATTGCCTCGCTCGTTACGGCAGGGCGGCGATAGTGGGCATCGAGGACCTCAAACGCGACCTTACGCTCAATCTTCTTCCGTTATTTGAAAAGAGCGTTACGCTCGTGCCCGTTACGGGAGCGAACGACAATTACCTGTCCGCAGTCAATATGATCGCGTCCCGCGCCGTTCGGGTTCAGCCGCTCGTGACGAGAAGAGTCGCGTTCGACGCGGTCGGTACCGCGCTTCGCGAACTCGGAGCCGATGCCGACAAATACGTCGGTATAGTGGTCGATATAGACAAACTGTAAAACGATAAACCGTAAAAGCCCGATCCGTTCGGGCTTTTTTATTTTGGCGCGTGATAATGAGAGTTGTTATAAAGTCATATAATCTTTCCGTTTTCCGCGATAAATTTCCCGAAAATCGGCGCAAATTTGTTGCAAAACACGGAAAAAGGTGTTATAATACTGTTTGCCCCGAAAAGCGGGGATAATCCTTTCTCTTGGGAAACAAGGGACACACAGACCAAAAGGAGGTATATTATGAACAAGTACGAGGTTCTCTACATTCTCGACGCGAAGATCGACGACGCGGCAAAAGACGCGCTTGTCGAAAAGTTCAAAGGCGTGGTTGAGTCCGCCGGCGGCAGCGTTGAAAGCGTAGACAAATGGGGCGTCAAGAAACTTGCCTACGAGATCGACTTCAAGTCCGAAGGCTATTACTTTCTCATGAACTTTACGGCTAATGCAGATCTTCCGCAGGAACTCGAACGCCAGATGCGTATCGCCGACGAAGTTATGCGTTTCATTGTCGTAAAGAAGTAACAAGGGTAGACTGTTATGAACAAATGTATTTTTATAGGAAACCTTACGCGCGATCCCGAATTTCAGACTACCGGCAGCGGCGTTTCGCTGTGCCGTTTCTCTATCGCGGTCAACCGCAACTATTCCAACTCGAACGGCGAACGCGAAGCGGACTTCATCAACATCGTCACCTGGCGCGGTCTTGCCGAGAACTGCAACAAATACCTTTCTAAAGGCAGAAAAGTTTGCGTAGTCGGACAACTTCAGACCCGCACCTACGACGACAAGGACGGTAACAAGCGTTACGCGACCGAAATCGTTGCCGAGGACGTCGAGTTCATCAACGTCGGCGGCGGAAACCCGGGCGGCGAAGGCGCGGAAAGAAGCGGCGGTTACACGCCCCGTCAGTCCGCTCCCGAAAAGACCAGAAAGGTCAGCGAACTCGAACCCGTCGATACCGACGATTTGCCGTTCTAAACAATTTTCAAGAGGTAAATTATCATGGATAAGAAAAACGTTAATAAGACTAACGATATGGACGACAAGTCCAAAAAGTTCAGAAGAGCGCCCAAGAAAAAGGTGTGCGCTTTCTGTGTAGAGAAGGTCGAAGAAATCGACTACAAGGACGTAACCCGTCTTAAAAGATTCACCACCGAAAAGGGCAAGATCGTTCCCCGTCGCGCTTCGGGCGTGTGTGCCGAGCATCAGCGTCAGCTTTCCACGGCTATCAAGCGTGCCCGCGCCATCGCGCTTCTTCCTTACAAGGGAGAGTAATTCCGCGGCTACGGCTTAACGTGAAAGATTTTGTTTTTTCCGCGAGTCTGTTTATCGCAATCATGACTGCTTGTCTTTATGACCGGCAGTCTTTTTTTGCACGCCGTCGCCGGTTAATTGTTTTGACATTCAATGCGCGGGAACTATACGCCGTGCGGCTATAAATTTTATTATAAATTTATATAAAATTTTATAATAAATTCATATAAAATACTTGACATTATTTTTCGGCGAGATGTAGAATAGACACAGTATAAAAATCATAAGGAGATAAAAGAACAATGAAAAAGGGAAGAATTCTGCTTGTCGCGCTGCTTGCGATGTGTTTGGTTTTTTCCGCGCTTGCCATCACTGGTTGCGGCGAGAAACTCGGCAATGAAGTGTACATGATTGCCATTCAAAACGGTAATTCCGCTTTAAGCCGCGGAAGCGTGCACGCGCACGGCGAGGACACTTATACCCTCGAAGTTTCCACTTGGTCGCAAGGTTACAAGCCTATCGGATACCAGGGTGAGGATCGCGGCATTGCGAAACTCAAAAAGGACGTTTCCGCCGCCGACGTTTCGTTCCCCGAGGACAGCATTTTCGCTAAAAAGAGGATTACCAAAGTAGAGAGAGTCGACGATCAGAATCTCAGCGTGACTTTTGCGGGCAAAACCGACCTCGTTCTGGCAAAAACGCTTGACGACACGAATTCCGCAGACAAGGCAAGACACTCGATCAGACTTTCTACGAGAGCACTTGAAAATACGGTCGAGGGCGATTATATTTACGCCGTGCTCAAATACGATACCGAACTGCCCGCAATCAAAGCTACTCGCGCGAGAATCGAAGATACCACCAACTGGGAAGTGAGAATAAAATTCAAAAATTTCGACGAGGATCCGTTCAAATCCGTTACGAAAGAGAATATCAAGTGGTACGTCAGTTACGGAAAGGACGCCGAGCCGAGCGTCGGCAAGACCACCGAAACTCCTAACGTTCAGTTCGAAATGGAAGTCGTCGACAAAAAGATCGACGATGTGACGGTTCAGTACCTCAAACTTACGGTCGATATGAACACTTTGACGCTTACCAACGTCGAACACTGGTATATCACCGTGGGCGGTATCGATATCGGCGACGGTTGCGACGACGGCTCGGACAATCTCACGTTGTTCGGCGAAGTTGAATATGACAAGATGATGCACAGCCGCGACTTTTAATCGGCTTTTCTGATCACAGTAAAAGCGCTCGTAGTCTTTACGGGCGCTTTTTGTGTAAATATTCTGCTGAAATAATAACGTACAGACTTGCTTTTATCACGTCATTAAGAGCCGAAGGTCGTGTACGACTAATCAGACCTTATTAAATAAAAGACGAAGTACTTTTCACCGCCTTACGACACGCCATCTGAAACAAAACTCGCGGCAACCGTCGGGACGGGCGAAAGGGCAGTTGCAGTCGGGCATAGGACAACGCGGATAGCAAGGAGGAAATACGGGCGGAAACGCGTCCTCGCAATCGCATGGGTACGGAAATCTGTCGCAAGGGAAGTCGCAACACGGCTTTGGCGGAGGACAAGGTTTCGGCGGCTTTGGCGGCGGACAAACGGGACAGTCGGCATATAAGAAACGCCGCGGCTTGTACGGGCAGGCACGGCAAGGCTCGCGGCACGGTTCCGGCGGCGAGCAGGGCGGTTGACGCGGCGGCTGACAAGGATCTTGCGGGCAAACCTCGGGACGGCACCCGCAAAATCCGCAATATATGTTGAGAAAATCGAATAAGTCCATGTCTTGTCACGCTCCTGTCGTCGGTCGTTATCAGTATATGCCGCCGGATTGCCTGCGGTTAAAAAACGCCGCGAAATCTCTCGTCCGCGCTTGACTTAAACGACGGCGCGGTGTATAATTACGATAATCGCGGAGATAAGTAACTGAGCCGATGAGAAAAGTTGCCAGCCGCCGGACAGGAGGTATATTTTATGGAACAAAAAATTATGCTTGCGGCGCACAGAGGCTATTCGGCAGTCTATCCCGAAAACACCATGCTCGCGTTCCGTGAAGCGCTCAAACTCGACATCGACATGATCGAAACCGACGTGCACATGACGAGCGACGGCGAACTCGTGCTGATGCACGACGACCTTATGGACCGCACGTCCGACATGAAAGGTCCGATCGTGAACTACACCTTTGCCGAAATCGAAAAAGCCGACGCCGGCTCGTGGAAAGATGCGCGTTTCAAGGGTGAGAGAGTACCGAAGTTTACCGAACTTATGGACCTTCTCAAAGATCGTCCCGACATCGAACTCAACGTCGAACTCAAAGATTACCCGAGAGAACTGGGTGCGCACGCTTACGAATGTGCCGACAAGGTAATGGCGATCATCGAAGAGTACGGCATGCTCGACAGGTGCATGATCAACAGTTTTTCGGGCGACTTATTGAATTATATCTACACGAAGTACCCCGGCAAGATTCGTCTGCACGGCTATTACCCGGTACGTTTCCTCGGCGACCAGTTCAACGAGAATATCTGGAATCGTTGCTATTGCGTGTGCCTGTTCAACGTGACTTTCGACGAGAACGGCAAGCGCGACTGGAGCAAAAACAGCGAAGTCTGCCCGCAGGAAGCGTTCGACCTCGTCGCGTCTCACGGCGCGCAGTGCTGGCATTACTACAAGGAAGAACACGAAGAAATCTTCCGCACCGCCATCGGGCGCGGAGTTACCGCGTTTACCTGCAACGATCCCGTCAAAGCCGCCGCTATCCTTAAAAAGTTAGGCAAGAGATAAAAAGTAAAAACGCAAATATAAAACGGACTTGCGAGAGTTTCGCAGGTCCGTTTTCGTTTTTTAACCACCGCTTTAAAAGGCGTTTTCGTGAGTTTATACGCGCAGGTTATTTATTGTCATCGGGAGGGAAGAGGGCGCAGCCGGCGGCGCGGAAAGCGCGCACTTTTTCGTCGAGCAGCGATTCCGTGACGTCGAACTTTTCGGCAAGACACGACTTGCAGAAATAGTCGGTCGTGCCGCGGTTAATGAGTTTTTTGCTCAATCCCACGTCGATCGCGTTCAGTTCCTTGCCGCACTTAAGGCACTTACTCATTGCGGAATGACTTTTATGCGGAGAAGTTTGCAGCCGTGCGCGGGAATATCGGTGATATAAGCGTAGTTATGGATCTCGAATTCCTCGCCCGTCCACACGTCGCGAGCCATAAGCCGCGCTTTCGACACTGGCGGCAGACCGATCTGATCGCCGCGGAAGTCGAAGAAATTGTCTTTATCGCCGAGGTTGAACAGCGCGACGGCAATATCGCCGTTCTCCAGAAGCCTTGCGATAGCGGGCGAGCAGTCGTCGTGTTCTTTCAGCCAGCCGTTGTTGGCTACATACGGCTGTGCGCCGCGTGCGTCCTGATTGATCGCGATCGCTTCGGGATTAGTCAGGATCTTAAACGACTCGTCGTCGATTTTACGAAGATCGCAGCCGATCATCAACGGCGAGCCGAATACTGCCCACGCGGAGAAGTGAGTGCGGTATTCTTCGTCCGTGCAGCCGCCGAGCCCCACGTGGCCCGCGCCGTGCATGCCGACTACCAGCATATCCATGTCGTTGAAACAGCCGATTCCGCCGAACGGCATCGAGCCTTCGCCGTTTTTGTACGCTTCGGCGCGGTCGACCTGCTGCAGAATTATGCTCTTGATCGAGTTCCAGTTATCGAAAATATCGCCGGTCGAACGCCACATGCCGGCTCCCGTCGAGCGCACCCATTCATGCGTTTTCTCCGCGCCCCAACTGCACGCGCTTAGCAGAATGTCGCGGCCGCAGTTCGCAAGAGCCACGCCCATTCTGCGGTAAAGAGCCTTGCCGGTCACGGACTCGGGTTTATAGCAAAAGTCGTATTTCAGAAAATCGACGCCCCATTCGGCAAAGGTTTGTGCGTCCACGAACTCGTAGTCGTAACTTGCCGGGTATTGTGCGCAGGTAAGCACGCCCGCGCACGAGTACATGCCGAACTTCAATCCTTTCGAGTGAATATAATCGGAAAGAGCCTTCATGCCCGAGGGGAATTTCTTTTTATCGGGGACGAGTCTGCCGTTTTCGTCGCGGGTTTTCTCCGCCCAGCAATCGTCGATGACGACGTAGTTGTAGCCGAGTTTATCGAGTCCCTTTTCGACGATGACGTCCGCCATTCCGCGCACGAGTTTTTCGTCGATGTTCTCGGCAAAAGTGTTCCACGAGTTCCAGCCCATAGGCGGTCTGTAAGTAAACATATGTATTTTCCTCCGGTTTGATTGAATTACGGTTTCGGCATAGCACCGCCGTCAAAACGATTATATCACCCAAACGCCCGAAAAGCAAGATTTATATGTTCTTATTTTTTAATTATTTGTTCGATTTTGCTAATTTTATATACTGATGTGCCGCCGAACGCGTATCGTTTTGTAATATTAGATTAAGATTAGAAACGACGCATCGGCGTCAAAAACGATTGACATCGGGGACGATTATGAGCATAATTAAACCAGAGACTGGAAGCGGCTTTTATCGCAAAGTAACTTTTATGAGGAGAAGTAACTTCGCGAGAGAAAGGAAACAACGCTTTTTCACGGGAACAATCGTCAAAACGTTCTTCCGTGCGGCGTATAATTTACAGGAGGATATAACATGAAAAAACTGTTGATAATACTGCTTGCCGCGGTTATGGCTTTCGGCATGGCTGTTTTCGCGGCGTGCGCGGATAAGCCTGCCGAGGAGCCGGATAACCCGAATAACCCCGGCACCGAACAACCGGCAGATCCGGATCAGCCTGTTACCGAGGAACAGATGCGCGCGAAACTCGCCGAGTTCAAAACGTATCTTACGACCGATCACGAGAGTTTTTCCGTTTCGTCGGAAATGTTTGTGACCGATCCCGAGGACGGCGATTCTTCGGTAAAAGTTTCCGTAGACGTGACGAAAACCAAGATCCGCGCGGCGTTCGGAATGACTGACGACGATGGCGAATATAACGGCGATATATACTACGTTTACGACGAAACCAACGAACTGTGGTACGAAGTCGGCGTAAACGGCGACGGCACAGTCGAAAAGCCCGAATTGCTTTTTGTCAACGCTACAAGTGTTGACTACGTAGTCGACAACATTATCGACGCGCGGGTCACTACGGTAGCGGACTTGCTGTCGGTTATGGACGACGCGGTCTTTCAGGACGGCGCGCTGGTATACGTCGACGGAAACGGCATGATGAAACTGTCGTTCGGTGACGGCGAGTACGCACTCGAAATATCGATGAGCGGCGAAGGAGCGAGTCTTTCGATCAAACTTACGTTCCGTTCGACCGCGAGCGATTTCACCGTTCCGACGGCAGTCACCGAAGCGATCGGCGCTATTTCGCCCGAAGCGATTGTCGTCGCGAAATACTTGAACGAGTTTGAAAAAAGCTCGGCGAACGTCACGGTAGCAGAATCCGGCGGCGGCATGACGACGGAAACGAAAAAAGGCTTTATCGGCGGCGGCGAATATTCGCTGTATTCCAAGGATAATCAATACAGCACAGTGAAAATCGGCGAAAGTTTCGTGCACATCGAGCAGTCCGGAGAAGATAATTTGCGTGTCAGAGAGAATTATTCATCTTCCGATACCGAAACTGTCCGCGGAATGTTGTACGCAGAACAAATATTCTCGTTCATCAGCAGATATGACGGCACACCGTTGCTTTGCCTTAAAGAGGGCAGCAACGGCAAGATCGTCACCTTGAACGAAGAAGGCAGGCAAACTTACGCAACCAACGGAATAACCGAACTCGAAATCGACTATTCTACCGACGGCACAATCGTCATGACTATCGGCAAGGTCGATATCGGCGGCGGCAGCGAAACCGTGTTTACCACCGTCGTTACGCTTACGAACATCGGTCAGTCGGTAACGCCCGATTATGCCCCGAGCGTGGCGTACGTCAGGGCTCGCGTGTTCGACAACGTTTACTACCGGACAACGGAAACGGGCGGCGAAAAATACGCAGTCGCGGCGCAAGTGTTCGGTTATGACGAAATCGTCGACATAAAGAAAATGATCGCGGTGGGCAACGACGCCTACACCGTCACCGCAATTTCGCCGTATTTGCTGGAAAACAATCGCAGCGCAGTCGCGGTCGCCGTACCGGATTCGGTCACGGAACCCAACAACTTTGCGGACAAAGGAATTGTTTACAAGATCTACTACAAGGCGCCTGAACTCCCCGAGGGTACGGTTTTCGCAAGCAACAAAACCGTACTGGTATATCTTTACTCCGGAACCGCGCCGACGGGGAACGGCTTTTTCTGGCATTATGCCGACGATAACACGATAAAGGAGTATGACAGCGTAAACCTGTTCACGATTACTTTCCACGGCGCTGATGACGAAATTTACAAACTCAACGTCACCGAGGACGGCTTTATCATGGGTGCCGTGCAGAACTTTTACGGCAGCGACGAAACCAGTTTCGTCGGTTGGTACTATGACAAGGACACCTGGGAAAACGAGTTCGATCCCGACGACGTGGGAAAAGTTACCGCCGACTTTGACGTTTATGCGCGCTTTGAAAAGACCTATCGCGTCTATTTCGAAACCGAGTACGGCTTCGTTTCGAACAGCGGCAATCGTTACTTCGTAATAGAGAACGAACCCGTGCCGCAGAATTCCGGTTACATTTACGAATTCGGGGGCTGGTACTATGACGAGGCGTACACTCAGAAAGTTACCTTCCCGCTGACGCTTACCGAGGACGTTACGCTTTACGCCAAGTGGACGCAAGCCGAGTACGGATACGCGACTATTCCCGACACCGACGGCACGACGATTGCCTACGCACTCGTGGCGTACAACGGCGACGGCAAGGACGTCGTTATTCCCGAAACGTATAACGGTTTGCCTGTCAGCACTATCGGTATCGATTGCTTCAACGGCGTAGAGGATAAGATCCTGTCGCTGACGATCCTGGGCAATATCGGTAATCTCGGCGATCTTACTTCGGGCGCGTTCGAAAACCTTACCAACCTCGTCAAAGTCACGATCGGCAGAGGAATCACCGACATCGGCGGCGAAATCGCGCACTACGAGGAAAACGGCACGCTGTCGGAAAGCAATATTTTCCAAAATTGCCATAATATCAAGGAAGTACGTATTCTCTCACCCGAACTGAAAACCGCTGTCGAAAGCGGTAAAGGCTATACTTTCGGCGGACTTTTGCGGCACAAGAACAATTACAGCGGAATGGATATTTTATATAATGTCACGGACGCAAGCAATATCGAGCAGGACGGTTGCTATGTCTACCGTACCGAACGCAACCGCAAGTGGTTAATCAAATATCTTCCCGACCTTGCGGAAAACAAAGAAAACCCGGTTATTCCGTCCAGGCATAACGGCGTGGAGATTTACGGCATAGATTCGTATGCGTTTGCAAACTATACGAAACTCGCGAGCGTTGCGTTCGGCAGCATTAGATTTATCAACGATCACGCGTTCTATAATACCGGTATTCTCGGCGTGGAAATTCCGAATTCGGTAACCGACGTCAGAGATTACGCGTTCGGCGGCTGTCCGAAACTTCTTACCGTAACGATCGGAACGTATGCGGATACTATTACTACCGAGGCGTTCTCGGAAAGTTATAACCTTGTCGAAGTTATCAACCATTCGATTAAAATGACGATAACCGATCCGAGATATATCGGTATCGCGAATGCGCTGGTCGTCAAAAACGACGAAAACGCGACGAGTTCGCTCGTTGGCGGTGAAAACGGATGCGTAACGCTTTCCGTACCGGGAGAGAATGAGGGCGACGTGCAGGTATATCTTGCGGCTTACTCCGTCGATCCCGATGCCGCGCCCGCTTCGCTCGAAATTCCCGCAGGCGTAACGCATATCCGCGACGGTGTTTTCTCCGGCGACGATATTGCGGCGTATACCGGCTTAAAGGAAGTGAGACTTCCCGCAACGCTCGAATATATCGGCGCATACGCGTTCTGCCGCAGCGGACTTACTTCCGTCACGATACCGGCCGGCGTGACCGGTATCGGCGATTACGCGTTCGCCGATACCGCTGTTACCGAAATCATTATGCTTTCGTCGGGAAAAACGACGGTCGGTGCTCACGCGTTCGACGCTCCCACGCTGAGAAGAGTGGCGGCAGAAGGTATTATGGTGAATGTCAGCGCGGATACTTTCGGCAGCGCATTCGACGGCTATACGAAAAAGGACGGTTGTTATTATGTCGGAAACAGTAACAATCCGTACCTCATTCTTGTAAAAGCCGACAATCAGAGAAGTTATACCTTGCCCGGCGGCGTAAAACAGATCGCGAATTATGCTTTCGACGGTTGCGACAAACTCGCTTCGATCGATATTCCCGACGCGGTCGAGCATATAGGCGCGTTCGCGTTCAATCAATGCACGTCCCTGTATCGTGTTAAACTCGGCAGCGGAGTCAAGACTATCGAAGGTTGCGCTTTCGACGGTTGCCGCAAACTTTACGAAGTAGTTAACGCAAGCAGTTTGACGATCACAGCGGGAGAGATCGCAAATAACGGCGGCGTCGCGGAAAACGCGCTCAACGTGATCGCGGCGGACGGCACGAGTATTCTCACGAAAACCGAAGACGGTTTCGTGTTTATGAAACGCACGCTCGGAGTGGAATCGTCGGGTTCGACTGTTGATACCGAACTGTACTTCCTTATCGCTTACGACGGCGAGGGCGGAGAAATCACCTTACCCGCGAACTTCAACGGCAACAAGTACAGAGTAAGCAATTTCGCGTTTACCGGCAGAACCGACGTGACCAGAATCACGATCGGCAAAGACTCGATTGCGCCCGAACAACTCAGAGTAAACGGAGCGCCGCTTTACAGTTTCGCTTGCAACTCGTTCTGGCTCGACAATTCTACGAGGCTTACGATCGACTTTAACGGCACGCAAGCAGAGTGGGGCGCGATCAGCAAGTACGATTACAGTGACGGTACCGGTACCTGGTACGGCACTACCGGAATTACCGTGACCTGTACCGACGGCACGATAGAACTATAATAAAATACCGTTGTCGTTTAAGATAAAACCGCGCGTAAAGCCCGCAAGCCTGCATCGGATTGCGGGCTTTACGCTATACATAACAAGTGTAAAATATCTTAAAACGAAGATAAAGTTCAACCGATATCTCGTCATTATAAAAGGGCTGATTCAATCATAACGTTCCCTTTCCGGTTTTTACCTGTCATTATAGTCTTAATTAAAAATAATAATGCGCACTTTCCGTATTACCCCGTCATAGAAAAAAATTCAAACGCGCAGTTTCCGTGTTCCCCGTCATTCAGAGAAAATGCGCAAGCATTTTCGTGGAATCCCCCACATGGAACGGATAATTATCCCGATAAACCCCCCCGTATAAAACCCGAGCGACGGCGAAGTCCCGAAGATCCGGAAACACCGCATAATCATAATTCTTTGCGCCTGCCTTTTTCTTGTATATCCCGCGTTTGAAACGTAAAAACTTTTTCAAAAATTTTCTTGAAAACTCTTGACAAACCGAAAAAACAATGTTATTATATAAGTGATAATGATAATCGTTATCACTTATTAAACAAAACGACGGTAGCGAACTGAAAAAATGATTATTGCAAACGAACAATCGAATAAGCGGCACGGCTCGGTTCAGCGCGAATTGATCTATGAAACGCTGAAAGGCACCACCGCTCATCCGGACGTGGAAACCATACTTGCGATGGTAAAGGACAAACTGCCCGGGATAGGTGTGGCAACGGTTTACAGAAACCTGCGCGCGCTTGTCGGAGAAGGCAGAGTAGTCACGCTGGAAACCTCGTTGGGCAGTATTCATTACGACGCGGATGTATCCGATCACGCACACTTTGTGTGCCGCGATTGCGGACGGATCAGCGACCTGTTTATCGGTTCGCCGCTGACGGAGAAGGTTAAAACTTTCGGGTACAAAGTCGAGCAGGAAAAATCGATTCTCTACGGACTTTGCCCGGACTGCGCCAAAGCGGCGCGTTGAAGCCGACGAATTACGCCGCAAGGAAAGGGCGTTTCGTAAAATAAATATAAATCACGGAGGATTTAAGGTATGAAAAGATGTTTGGTTTGCGGTTGCGTAGTAGAGGACGACGTCGTTCGTTGCCCGCAGTGCGGCGCGACTAAGTTCGAGGCGATCGACGAGAACAAGACGAGTTGGGCATGCGAACACCACGTCGGCGACGGCAAAGTCGAGGACGCGGAAGTCATGCAGGGACTCAGAGAGAACTTCACCGGCGAGTGCACCGAAGTAGGCATGTATCTTGCGATGGCGAGAGTTGCCGAGCGCGAAGGTTATCCCGAGATCGCCGAGGCTTACAAGCGTTATGCGTTCGAGGAAGCGGAGCATGCGTCCAAGTTTGCCGAACTTCTCGGCGAAGTCGTCACCGATTCCACGAAAAAGAATCTCGAACTCCGCTACATGGCGGAAGGCGGCGCGTGCAAAGGCAAACTCGACCTCGCGGTCCGCGCTAAACAACTCGGTTACGACGCTATCCACGACACCGTTCACGAGATGGCGAAAGACGAAGCGCGTCACGGAGCGGGATTCAAGGGACTTCTCGACAGATATTTCAAGTAACGATTATGGAAAACTATGTTATCTGTAATTGCAAACAAGTGACCTATGCCGACGTAGAGAGCGCGCTTTACGGCAAGAAAACGTTCGACGACGTGGAGAAAGCGTTTGAGGACGTACAAAAAATCACGCATTGCACGACCGGATGCGGCGGCTGTCACGACAAAATAATCGACGCGATTTCTCAAATAATGATGAACAAATAAGGAGAAAACAATTATGAAATACGTATGCCCTTGCGGATATGTTTACGACGAAGCGCTCGGCGATCCCGATAACGGTATTGCGCCCGGCACGAAATGGGAAGATGTTCCCGACGATTTCTCATGCCCGGTATGCGGGCTCGGGAAGGACTTTTTCGAGCAAGAGTAAATCTTCGGCGTTAAAGTCCGAAAAACTGCAAGAAAGATAGAGAGTCATATTTAAACAGCCGACGGGCGTTCCCTTACATCGGGAGCGCCCGTCGGCATGTTTACAGTCGAAGTTATTATGACGGTTAAGAAAGCGTCAGGCTTTTTTCGGCGTGGATTCGGCTATGTCGGCGAGGCGGCGGGCGACGGCATAAGCGTAGCGGGCGTAATCCCACATAAGTTCGGGCGCGATTCTGCCCACGGACGCAAATGAGGTTTCGAGACACATTGCGCCGTCGTAACCGACTTCACCGAGAGCCCGCGCAAAGTCCGTCCAGTCGATTCTGCACGTGCCGGGCGCGGTGTGCAGGTCGTGACCGCCCTCGTTGTCGTGAACGTGAAGAAGTTTCAGCCGGTTCCCCAGTTTTCTCACGGCTTCGGCGGGTTCGATCGAGTTTATGAACATGTGTCCGGTGTCAAGACAGCCCACGAAATTTTTCGAGCGCGTTCCGTCTATATACGCTATCATGTCCTCGGGAGTCGAGCAGCCGGTCGCGCAGTGACGATGGCGCAGTCCGTCCCAAACGAACATGTTTTCCACGCCCAGTTTCACGCCGAATTCCGACAGAACGGGATCGAGCATTTCAAACGCACGCATGTTCGCGGCGTAGTCCTCATCCTTGCGCGCGTGGTTTACGGCGATCGCCAGTGGATGAATGACGATGTACGGCGCGCCCAGCATAGCCGTGACCTCGATTTCTTTTTTGTATATGTCGAGGCATTTTTCGTCGAACTCGCCCGGCGCGAATCTGTCGGTGGGGAAGGTTGCGTGCGTCTGAAATACTTCCAGCCCGCTTGCTTTCATTGCCGACGCGACTTCGCCGAATCTTTTCAGCCACGTTTCGCGCGGCTCCGAAAAAATCGGATCGGCCTGATGATAGGCATAACCTATCGTGTAGTCCACGCCGTCGTAACCGATCGACTTTATACCGTCGAAAACCTCGGCGTTACCGAATCGTCCGTCCGTACCGAACGCGTGTTGAAAATCTTCCGAAATTACTCCAGTTTTCATGTCGTACTCCTTGTTGCGGACGGCTTTTGCGCCCGTATGCTTTTTCAGGTAGTATTATACGTTAAAATCTGCGGAAATTACAAACGTTTTTCCGCAGTTTCTTCCGATTTTTTAATTTTGTTTTCCGGTTTTCGGCGCGACGCGTTTATAAGCCCGAAAAGAGACGGAAGAAGAAGCCCGATATCGAATCCGAGTATCGTGTACGCTGCGGCGATACCGTAGTTAAAGCGACCGAGAACAAGCGTAAACGGCACGCCGCCGAGGAACGCGCACGCAAAGTCCGTGAGAAAAACCGCAAGTTTTCCGCCGCGTTTCGCCACTGCCCGGGCGGGCAAAAAGCAGAGCCGCGCCGTAAGTCCCGCCGCCGCGCACAGGCAAAAGATCCACGGTTCGCTCATTTGAAAATCCGTTTCAGTACAGGGACTTTTTTCGCGTCGTAGCGTATCGCGCCCACTTTGCCGGTAAACGCCAGCGAGCCGTCACGCTCGTTGTATTTGGTGATTTTCAGGTTTTCGCCCGTTACGGTCAGCCTGCCGCCGTCCGATGACAACGCGATCTCGCCGGGCGAGTAGGACAGGACTTCTTTTATTCCGGTCATCGCGCATTTCAGGCGGTTTTCGAGCGTAAGAGAATGGTTGATTCCGGGCGTTGCGATTTCCATAAACGTACCTCCTTATAACAATCTATTATTCCGTCGGCGCGATTATGTCTAAGACGCGAAAAAACGTTTGCATTTCTTTTTGAAATAAGGTACAATAGAACGGTCGCAGGCTAAAAAAACTCACGCCGCGGCAATAACCCGAAAGGAACACTTAAATGGACATCAAAGTAAAACTCAGCGAAGAATTTAACCTCAAACCCGCGTATGCGGCGAACATTGTCGACCTCATCGAAGAGGGCAACACGATACCGTTTATCGCGCGTTACCGCAAGGAAATGCACGGCGGTCAGAGCGACGAACTTCTCCGCGACTTTTCCGACAGGCTGACTTATCTTAAAAACCTCGACAAGCGCAAGGAAGAAGTGCGCGCGTCTGTCGAAGGTCAGGGCAAGTGGACGGACGAACTCGCCGCCGCCCTCGACAAAGCGGTGACGCTCACCGAAGTCGAGGATATTTACCGCCCGTATAAACAAAAGAAAAAGACTCGCGCGTCGGTCGCGATCGAGCGCGGACTCGAACCGCTCGCCGACGTTATTTTCGCGCAGGAAATGAAAGAGTGCGATATTCTCGCGCTGGCTGCCGGATATATCAACGAAGGAAAGGGCGTAGCGACAGCCGAAGAGGCGATCGCGGGCGCGAAAGACATTATCGCCGAGCGCGTTTCCGACGACGCCGAAACGAGAAAAGTTCTCCGCGAGTTCGTGATGGAAGAGGGGACTGTTTCCTCGACTTTCAACGACAAGCAGGAGGACAAGGAAAAACTCGGCGTGTACGAAATGTACAAGGAATTTTCCGAGAAGATCAAGACGCTTCCGTCGCACCGCATACTCGCGCTTAACCGCGGCGAGAACGACGAGTGTCTGAAAGTAGTCGTTTCCTGCGACAACGAAAAGGCGGTCGGTAAGATCAAGGCCAAGTTCATGAAACCGAGCGCGTTCGACAAGGAAATGTGCGAGGCGATCGAGGACAGTTACGTCCGCCTTATTTTCCCGTCGATCGAGCGCGAAGTGAGAAACGAACTCACCGACAAAGCCAACGAACAGGCTATCAAAATGTTCGAGGTCAATCTTAAGCCGCTTCTCATGCAGCCGCCGCTCAAAGGCAAGGTCATCATCGGTCTGGATCCCGCGTACCGCACGGGCTGCAAGATCGCCGTCATAGATCAGAACGGCAACATGCTCGACCACACCGTCATTTTCCCCACGCCGCCGCAGAACAAGACCGAGGACGCAAAGCGCGTGATGCTGGGACTTATTAAAAAATACAACGCCGACGTTATTTCCATCGGCAACGGCACGGCTTCCAAAGAATCCGAAATCTTCGTCGCCGACCTTATCAAAGACTGCCCGAGAAAAGTGCAGTATATGGTCGTGAACGAGGCGGGCGCATCGGTTTATTCGGCGAGCAAACTCGGCACCGAAGAATTTCCGAACGAGGACGTTACCGTCCGCAGCGCGGTGTCCATCGCGCGCCGTCTTATGGATCCGCTTGCCGAACTCATCAAGATCGACGTCAAGTCCATAGGAGTAGGGCAGTACCAGCACGATATGCCGCAAAAACGCCTTACGGAAGTACTTGAAGGCGTAGTCGAGGACTGTGTAAACAGCGTGGGCGTGGATCTGAATACCGCGTCTTACAGCCTGCTCGCTTACGTTGCGGGGCTTAATACTTCGATTGCGAAAAACATCGTCGACTATCGCGCAAAGACTCCGTTCAGGACGCGTCGCCAACTTCTCGACGTCAACAAACTCGGACCCAAAGCGTTCGAGCAATGCGCGGGCTTCCTTCGTATTCAGGGCGGCGACAGCGTACTCGACAATACCGGCGTTCACCCCGAAAGTTACGAAGCCGCCGAGAAACTTCTCAAAAAATACGGCTATACCGACGAGGACGTGAAAAACGGTAACCTCGGCGATCTCAAAGCGAAAGTTGCCGCCGACGGCGAAGAAAAAGTAGCCGAAGAAATCGGCGTGGGCGCGCTCACCCTCCGCGACATCGTGGAAGAAATCTTAAAGCCGGGCAGAGATATCCGTTCGGATCTTCCCGCGCCCGTGCTTCGCGCCGACCTTATGGATATGAAAGATCTCAAAGAGGGAATGGAACTCACCGGCACCGTGAGAAACGTAATCGACTTCGGCGCGTTCGTCGACATCGGCGTGCATCACGACGGACTCGTCCACGTTTCCGAGATTTCCGACCGTTTCATCAAGCACCCCAGCGAAGCGCTTTCCGTCGGTCAGGTCGTGAAAGTCAAGGTCATAGGCGTCGACCCCGTCAAGCAGCGCATTAACCTGTCCATCAAGCAGGCAAGCGGTTTTGTGTCGCAAAAGCCGGCCGGCGGCGCGTCGAGAGAAAAAGCCGACAACCGCAACTATAATCGCGATAACAAAAACGGCAATAACCGCAACCGCGACAACAGAAACTTTAATCGCGACAACCGTCCGAAACGCGAGGAGAAATCGCTCGACGATATGCTTGCCGCCCTCAAAAACAAATACAGCAAACATTAAGATTATAATTCAAAGAATATGCGCCCGAGACAAAGAACGTTTCGGGCGTTTTTTTGTTGCAATCGGTCGCATCGGTGTGGTAAACGACATAAAATTGTATGATTGATTTATTACGAATCCCCCGATATTCACGCTTTGTTTACGCTTCGTTCACTATAATACAAATATATCAACGAACATAAAAGGAGATATGTTTAATGAAAGGAAAATTCAAGAAACTTATAGCGGTGCTGCTTGCGCTCGTTGCGGCGTTCGCGGCGTTTGCCTGTGGCGAGATCGAATCTCCCGCCGGCGGCAACGGCGGCACGGGCGATAACGGCAGTACCGGCGATACAACGGTCGAAAAGCCCGAAGTCGTCGATCATACCGGCACTTATTACGCCGTGGACGAAAACGGCGAGTTCGTGGACGAGAAGTATTGCATGACGCTCAAAGCCGACGGCACGTTCGAAGTGTACGGCGGTTACACCGGCACTTATTCGATAGACGGCGAAACCATAACGATGTCGAACGGAACCGACTCCGAAACCGCCGCGATAAAGGATAACAAGATCAGCGCGGGCGGCGTTACTTATCTCAAAGAATCGGTACTGAAAGCCCGCTCGTATTCGGTCAAGTTCGTCACGAACGGCGGCGGCGAAATAGCGGACGTAGCCGCGACTTTCGGCGAAAAACTCACGATGCCCGAGGCACCGAAAAAAGACGGTTACTGGTTCGCGGGTTGGTATACGACGCCCGAACTTAAGGGACGCTACGATAAAAACGCGCTCGTGAGAAAGAGTTTCACGCTGTACGCAAAGTGGAACGTGGCGATAGAAATGCCGATCACCGGAATCGACGGCTCGACCGATTTCGATCCCGACGACGAAACCGTCGATATTTACGTCGATACCGACGTGACCTCGTTCGACTTTACCGGCAAAGTACATATAAAGGACGGCTGGACGTGGAAACTTATTGACCGCGACGACAATGAAATCGTGAATAAGACCGCCGAAAACCTTGGTTACGGGTTCAACAGAGTATTTATATACACCGTTTCGACCGAGGGCAAAGTGGGCGAAACATACAGAATGAATATCTACAGAAAGGCGTTCGTCGACGTAACGTTTGTTTCTTCGCGCGACGAGAGCGTTTTAAGATCGGTCAAGTGCAAGACTTACGAGCCGATTCCGTGTCCCTCGGATATTAAACCCGATCATTACACAATCACAGGCTGGGAGTATCTGCACTCCGAGAGCGAATACGGCAAATATTATATCGCGGTCAATTCCGAAACGATCCTCGATCCCGATATGGTGAAGGACGGCAAGTTTACTGTTCGCGCTATTATGGAACCCGACGTTTACACGGTCACGATGATAGACAACGACGGCGAAATAACCGATAAGGACGGCAACAAGGTTCACAAACTCACGATGAGTTTCGATTACGAAGAGTACGGACAACTGCCCGCGCCCACGCGTTACGGCTATTATTTCCGCGGCTGGTACTACGGCACCGACGAGAACGCCGATAAGTTCACCGACGAAGACGGCAAATTCAGAAGAGGCGAACTCGGCGAAAATATCACCGTGTACGCAAGATGGGAACTCGGATATTACTTCTGGTACCTTAAAAATACCGACACCGCGGCGGGTTCTTTGAGTTACAACAAAGAGGGCGGCGGAGCGAACAGCCTTGAGTCACAGGAAACCGCGACGTACTACTACGGCGAAACGATGACGGTTACGGCGGTGCCTAAGGACGGTTATACGTTTACAGGCTGGCATTTAAGCACCGATTTCGGCGAAACTTTCATAAAAGTCAGCGAGGGCGACAGCCTCACCCTGGATTGCGACTGGGCGTTCTGGGTGAAATACGGCGAAGATATCCGGTATCATAACACGCTTTACGCGCGTTGGGAAAAATTCACCGTCAGGGAGTATTGCGGCGAGGGCGGTACGGTGTCGGACGGCAGACCGATTATACCCACGCTGTAACCGCATCCGACAAATTCACGCTCACCGCGACGGCAAAGGACGGTTATATCTTTTGCGGATGGAGAAAGGGTAACGTCCTCGAGTACAGCGAAAGGGTTTCCGACGTCGCGATTACCGAAATCACGATGGAAAAGAATTGGGTAACCTATTACGCGGATTTTCGTCGCAATCCTGTCACGGTCAACAACCCGTCGGCGGGTAAGGTTACCGTCGAATACGTCGGCGACTCGTGGGGCATGCGGTTCAAGTTTACCGCAATCACGCTGGACGACAGCTACTATTTCAAAGGCTGGTACAAGGGCGAAAATCCCGACGTGACAAAGATTTCGGAAGGGAACGGCGAAAACTATTATCATCACTTCGGCTTCAAAGACGAGGTTCCCGTCTATACGGCAGTGTGGCTGAAAAAATCATAATTCGCGCAGAAAAAAACGAGAATAACGGAAAACGCTTCGTAAATAACTTACGGAGCGTTTTCCTGTTTTGCGGCGATAATTTTTTAAGTAATGCCGCCGTCGTTAAAGGGCGGCAGCAACGCCGCGTCTTTTCTTTGCGAAAACTTATTTGCAGTTCTTCGCGGTCTTGCTTTTGGCGGCGGACTTTTTCGCAGTCGACTTGACGCTTTTCGTGCCGCTGGTTCTGGTAGTTGCCATTGCCTATCTCATCTCCTTTTCCCGTGGATTAGCGAGGACGTTCCTCGACTAACCGCGGGAGCGGACGCGCGAACTTCCTTGCTTGGTTTTATTATTTGTAACAGCCGCCGCTTTATTCTCTCATCGCTTTTCCAAATTTCGGGAAAGTAGGGGAATAAGGATTATTGCTTGTTTACCGTCGGGGATTCCACGCAAATGCCAGCGCATTTGCTCTGAATGACGAGGTAGCAGTTGGGCTTTTCGTTATTATTAAAAAATAACGCGCAGTTTCCGTTTTTAACCGTCATTCAGAGCACCAAAGGTCATTGCCCGAAAAGTAGGGAAATGAACTTTGGTGCGTGGAATCCCCCGCATAGAGCGAATACCCATATCCTTATAAACGCCTTACGCCCCATAAATGCACACGTGCGCATACGAAAAAAAACCACGCCGAAGCGAGGTTTTTGCGACTTTCGTATAGTTATCTTTTTACCGTCTATTCTATTTTAATTCCGTTGCGCATGCAGTAGAGGAAACCTTCCACGTTGTCGTGTTCGGACACCGTCACACCGTTTTCAAGTCCGAGATACTCGATCAGCGAACGCAGCATAATTGCTTCGTGTCCGATGACCTGTGCTCGCTTTTCGGAAAGCGTGGGAAAATCTTTTCTTACGTCGTGCGAAGAGTAAATTTCTTCGATGAGGTTGTCTATCGCGCGTTTTGTAAGGACGTGTCCGTGAACCGCGGTCGCGTCGTAAACGGTTTGCCGTAAATCCATCGCGGCGAGAGAAGTGGGCGTGCCGCCTATCGCGATGCCCTCGATGCCGCTCACGAACCCGAATTCGGTTATTCGCCGATTGATGTATTTTTCCACGGCGTAGCGGTCGTCGCCCACGGTGTCGCGGATGCGAAGTATGCCGATCGGCAACGATTTCATATAAGTAAATTTCCTGCGGTCGCCGCGAATAATTTCCACGCTTGCCCCGCCGATATCTATTACCGTAATTTCGCCGATGCCAGTGCCTGCGTCCGCCGCGCCCAGAAACCCGAGTTTTGCTTCGGTGTTGCCGGATATGACGTGAACGGGCATGGAAACCGCCTTTTCCACTTCCGCGCGGAATTCGTCGCCGTTAGCCGCCGAGCGAACCGCTTCGGTGGCGAAAATATAGATATGCTCCGCATTTTCTTTGCGGGCAAGATCCACGTATTCGACGATTGCCGCCTTTGTTCTCGCTTTCGGCTCGTCCGAAAGTCTGCCCGTGTTAGCCAGTCCTTCGCCAAGCCCCGTCACATTGACTTGTTTGCGATTGACCGCTTCGCCGCGGTCGAGCGTGAGTCGCACGGAATTGCTCCCGATGTCTATTACGGCGTCCATTTATTTCTCCTTGCCGGTAAAAGCCTCTTCGTCCTTGCCTTTCATATTAAGATATTCGCGCGCGTAAGCGTCGATATATTCGTCGGACGAAATGTAATCGATTTCGGCGTTGTTCGCCTCGATCTGTTCGCGGATCTCGGTCAGTTTGCTTTCGAGTTCGGCTTTGCGGTTATTCAGCCTGGTCAGCGTCACGAGATTCATAATCAGCGCAATCAGAAGAAGCGCGATGAAAATCACCGCCGAAACCGTAATTATTCTGACAATCTTGTTTTTTTCCATTGTTATCTCCGTTTCGGGCGCGTCTTAAATCGTCCCTATCAACTTTTATTTTAACATATTTTTTTCGTCAAGACAACTTTTTTAAGGTATAAGCCGAAAATTTCGGTTGCGACGCATATATTTTGCCGATTTTAATAAATTTCCCCGAAAAAATATGTCAAAACGATTGACAACCGGCGCAGAAACGATTACACTAATCGAGGTTTAGCAAAAATAAACCAAAAGTTTATTATAAAAAGACTTCGTAAACGCGGAGTAAGGTTATACTAATCACCGCGTAAAGGAGAAAACGGCTTATGGAGATCGGCTGTAAAATCAAGGAATTGAGGCTTAAAAACGGATTGACGCAAGAGGAACTCGGGGACAGGTGCGAACTGACGAAAGGGTATATTTCGCAACTTGAAAACGACCTGACGAGTCCGTCGATCGCGACGCTCAAGGATATACTGACGTCGCTCGGCACGACGCTGGCGGACTTTTTCGCGGACGACGAGGACGAAAGCCTCGTGTACGGCGAGAACGATTATTTCGTCAAGACCGGCGACAACTCGCGCATCACCTGGCTGGTACCCACCGCGCAGAAGAACGAAATGGAGCCGATAAGACTCGAACTCGATCCGGGAGCCGAAACCGAACACGACATGCCGCACGAGGGCGAAGAGTTCGGGTACGTGCTGAAAGGCAAGATCCGCGTGCACGTCGGGAAACGCACCGCCGACGCGGGCGCGGGCGAGAGTTTTTACTACCGCGCCGCAAAAACGCACTACATAGAGAACACGGGAAAGAGCGAAGCCGTCGTGATCTGGCTGTCCTGCCCGCCTAATTTTTGATAAAGGACCGACCGAAGATGAAAGAAAAAGAGAAAATCGAAAAGATCATAGAAATCAGAAACGTAACCAAGGTTTTCGACGACGTGACCGTCATCGACGATCTTAACCTTTCGATAAGAAAAGGTCAGTTTCTGACGTTGCTCGGTCCCAGCGGTTGCGGCAAAACCACGCTTCTTCGCATGATCGCAGGCTTTATTACGCCCACTTCCGGCAGAGTATATATCGGCGGAGCGGACGTGACCGACATGCCGCCCTACAAGCGTCCCGTAAATACCGTGTTCCAGAAATACGCGCTTTTCCCGCATCTCAACGTCTTTAAGAATGTCGCGTTCGGGCTGAAACTCAAGCATCTGGACGACGGCGCGCTTACCGACAAAAACGGCAACCCGATTATCGGCAAGGACGGCAAAGAAGCGAGAAAAACCCGCAAGTTCACCAAAGCCGAGATCGAGGGAAAAGTCAACAACGCGCTTAAAATGGTAGGACTTGAGGATTACGGGCACCGCGACGTGAATTCGCTTTCGGGCGGACAGCAACAGCGCGTGGCGATCGCCCGCGCGCTTGTGTGCGAGCCGCAGGTTCTGCTCCTTGACGAACCGCTCGGCGCGCTCGACCTTAAAATGCGCAAAGAGATGCAGATCGAACTGATGAAAATGCACCGGAACTTAGGCATAACCTTCGTGTACGTCACTCACGATCAGGAAGAGGCGCTCACGATGTCCGACGCGGTGGTAGTCATGAGCGACGGCGAA
>CAKQVV010000007.1 GCA_934277845.1 uncultured Clostridia bacterium | reverse complement strand
GAACCGCCGATTTTTCGACGGTTTTTCACTATTTTTCAAACCTTTTCCGGCAATATCGTTTGACTAATTCCGGTAAAAGTCTTATAATAAATAAGGCTTTTTAAGTTATGCGCGGATCAACCGTCGAATACGGGGAAAAGAAAACGCGGATAACGGATAAAAGTCGCGTTTTCCGGGTACGGGTACGGTGCCGGGAAAAGAAAACAACCAAGTAATTTTTTATTGGAGGACAACGATACAACAATGAAGAAAATGACTATCGACGGTAATACCGCCGCTTCGCACATCGCCTATGCGTTCAGCGAAGTCGCGGCGATTTACCCGATTACGCCTTCGTCGCCTATGGCGGAAGTCGCGGACGAATGGTCGGCTCAGGGCAGACTGAACATGTTCGGTCAGCCCCTGCGCCTTGCCGAAATGGAATCCGAGGGCGGCGCGGCAGGCGCGGTACACGGCTCGCTGGTAGCCGGCGCGCTCACCACCACCTACACCGCCAGCCAGGGCTTACTGCTGATGATCCCGAATATGTACAAGATCGCCGGCGAACTCTGGCCGACCGTGTTCCACGTCAGCGCACGCGCTCTCGCGGCTCACGCTCTCAACATTTTCGGCGACCACGCGGACGTCATGGCTTGCCGTCAGACGGGTTTTGCGATGCTGGCAAGTAACTCCGTTCAGGAAGTTATGGACCTCGCGCTCGTCGCGCACCTGTCTACTCTGAAGGCTTCCGTACCGTTCCTGCACTTCTTCGACGGTTTCAGAACCAGCCACGAAGTCAGCAAGATCGACGGTATCGAATACGACGAGATCCTTCCCCTCGTCGACATGGAAGACGTCAAACGCTTTAAGGCGCGCGCGCTCAACCCCGAGCATCCCGTGCAGATGGGCACCGCGCAGAACGGCGACATTTACTTCCAGAACCGCGAAGCCGCCAACAAATATTACGAAGCCGTTCCCGGCATCGTGAAAGAAATGATGGCGAAAGTCACCGCCCTCACCGGCAGAAAGTACGAACTGTATCAGTACTACGGCGATCCGAACGCGGAAGAGATCATCGTCATGATGGGATCGGGATGCGAAGCCGCCGAAGAAACCGTCGACTACCTCGCAAAACAGGGCAAGAAAGTCGGCCTCTTAAAAGTAAGACTTTATCGTCCGTTCTCCGTCAAGGACTTCGTGGACGCTATCCCCGCTTCCGTCAAAAAGATCGCGGTGCTCGACCGCACCAAAGAAGCAGGCTCGCTGGGCGAACCGCTTTACCTCGACGTTTGCGCGGCTCTCGCCGAAGCGAATAGAGGCAATATCCGCGTTTACGGCGGCAGATACGGTCTCGGCTCGAAGGAATTCAACCCGTCGATGGTGGGCGCGGTTTACGAGAATCTCTGGAGCAAAGAACCGAAAAACCACTTCACCGTGGGCATCAACGACGACGTTACCGGTACTTCTATCCCCGTCGTCCACTTCATCAACGCTTCCCCCGAGGGCACCAGCCGCTGCAAGTTCTACGGACTCGGATCCGACGGCACCGTCGGCGCGAACAAGAACAGCATCAAAATCATCGGCGACCACACCGATATGTACGCTCAGGGCTACTTCGCGTATGACTCGAAAAAGAGCGGCGGCTTGACCATTTCTCACCTCCGCTTCGGCAAGACTCCCATCAAGTCCACTTACCTCATCGATCAGGCGGACTTCGTTGCTTGCCACAACCAGTCCTACGTCACCCGTTACGACATGGTTTCCGATCTTAAAGAGGGCGGCGTATTCCTCCTCAACACCAACTGGACCGCCGAGCAACTCGACGAAGAACTCCCCGCGGTTATGAAAAATCAGATCGCGAAGAAGCATATCAGGTTCTACACGCTCGACGCGCTCAAGATCGTCAACGAGATCGGCGCGAGAAAGGGCGTGAACACCGTTTGCCAGGCGGCGTTCTTCAAACTCGCCGACATTATCCCCTACGAGCAGGCTGCGGACTACATGAAGCAGATGATCAAAAAGGCTTACGGCAAAAAGGGCGACGCGGTAGTCAACATGAACTACGCCTGCGTCGACAACGCAATCGCAGGTCTCGTCGAGATCAAATACCCCGAGTCGTGGGCAACCGTTACCGATGGCGCACCTATGGTTCAGGGCGTAGCCGATCCGTACTTCCAGAACTTCATCAAGCCCATTGCCGCGCAGGAAGGCGACAAACTCCCCGTTTCCGCATTCACGCCCGACGGACACGTTCCGACCGGCACGACCAAGTTCGAAAAACGCGGTATCGCCGCCGCTCTCCCCGTCTGGGGCGCGGACAACTGTATCCAGTGCGGTCAATGCTCGCTCGTCTGCCCGCACGCCGCGATCAGACCTATTCTCACCACCAAAGCGGAAACCGCCGCGGCTCCTGCCGGCTATGCCGTCAAGCCCGCTACCGGACTTCCCGAATACGACTACCGTATTCAGATTTCGCCGCTCGATTGTACGGGTTGCGGAAGTTGCGCAAACGTCTGCCCCGCAAAGGTAAAGGCGCTCAAGATGATGCCTTTCGAACCCGTCGCAAAAGCGGAAGAACCCAACTGGGATTACACGCAGACCGTCCCCGTCAAGGACGTCACCGCGAAGTTCAAACCCGATTCCGTCAAGGGCAGCCAGTTCCTCCAGCCGCTGTTTGAATTCTCGGGCGCGTGCGCGGGCTGCGGCGAAACTCCTTACGTCAAACTCGTCACCCAGTTGTTCGGCGACCGCATGATCGTCGCCAACGCTACCGGCTGCTCGTCGATTTACGGCGGCTCCGCTCCGACCTGCCCCTACACCGTCAACGCACAGGGACACGGTCCCGCGTGGGCTAACAGCCTGTTCGAGGACAACGCCGAATTCGGCTACGGCATGAACCTTGCCTACAAGGCTCGCCGCGCCAAACTCGAATCCGATATGACCGCCGCTATGGACAGCGTAAACGACGCTACAAAAGCCGCGTTCAACGCCTGGATCGAAGGTAAGGACGACGCCAAGGCTTCCAAGGCCGCCGCGGCAGCGGTCAAAGCGGCTCTCGAAAACGAAACCGCGTCCCTTGCCGATATCCGCGCCAACGTCGACTGCCTCGTCAAACCCTCCGTCTGGATCTTCGGCGGCGACGGCTGGGCATACGACATCGGTTACGGCGGACTCGACCACGTGCTTGCGTCCGGCGAGGATGTCAACGTGCTGGTCGTCGATACCGAAGTTTACTCGAACACCGGCGGACAGGCAAGCAAGGCAACGCCTACCGGCTCGGTCGCGAAGTTCGCGGCTGCCGGCAAACGCACCAAGAAGAAAGACCTCGGCATGATGGCTATGAGCTACGGCTACGTTTACGTCGCTCAGGTCGCTATGGGCGCGGACAAGAATCAGGTCATCAAGGCGCTCGCGGAAGCCGAAGCATATCCCGGTCCGTCGCTCGTCATCGCTTACGCTACCTGTATCAACCACGGCATCGACATGTCGAACGGACAGCTCGAAACCAAGAAAGCGGTCGAAGCGGGTTACTGGCAACTGTACCGTTACAATCCCGCCGCACCCGAGGGAGTCAACCCCTTCACTCTCGACTCCAAGGATCCGACCGGATCTTATCAGGAATACCTCGCGGGCGAAGTGCGTTACACCGCGCTCAAGAAAGCCAACCCCGAGGTTGCCGAAAAGTTGTTCGCAAAGGCGGAAGCCGACGCAAAAGCAAGGCTGGCTACCTACAAGCAAAAGGCAGGCAAGTAACAATGTACGCCGGGGGGCAAAGCGGGAGCGGCTTCGGTCGCGTGAACGCGCATAAGCCCGGCGAAAACGTATAAGTACACCACGATGCGGGAGAAGGTCGGCACACGATCTTCCCCCGTCGTCGTAAAACCGATGTACGCATCGGTTGGCAATCGGTAAAGTAACATAAGTGTTACTTCTGCTCACGGAACGACCGTTCCGCAAAGTGGGCAACGACTGCGCCGCAAGGCAAAAGGTCGCCGGACGCGCGATGGCAACTCCACGCGCACGAAATAAAGCGCACAAACCGGCACGGTTATCGCATAAATAACCGACGGTCCGCGGCAAGATCGATTATCCGTTTATCGGCAATAATCGTCTTCGCCGCCGCTTTCGTCCGACACCAAGCCTTTGCGGCGTTTTTCGTTCCCGCAACTATACTAAAAAGGAATCGTACACTTATGGCAAAAAAACGCAAACAAACCGAAACCGCGGCAATCGAAACGCCCGAAACCAAAGTCAACGAAACGATAAACGCGGAATTATCCGAAGAAACCGTCGGACAGATCGCGGAAACCGAAACGACAACCGAAACAACGGAATCTTCCGTTGCGGACGAGGGCAACGCGAAAACAAAAGCAGACGACGAGCCGCTTGTAATAACTGAAAGCCGCAACGGTAATCCGTTCGGTATGGAAGTCAGGAAAGAAAAACCCGCCGGAAAACAGAATCTCGACTGGCGGCAACGCGTAAAAAAGGTGCTCGGCTATATCTTTATCGACGGACTGTCGGGCATGGCTCTGGGACTTTTCGCCACGCTGATTATCGGTACTATTATCGGCAAGATAGGCTCGCTTATCGGCGGCACGGTGGGCGGCTATATCGTAATCATCGGCAAGTTCGCGCAGTTTATGATGGGCGCGGGCATCGCGCTCGGCATGGATTACAAGCTCAAAAAAGCTCCGCTCGTGTCGATCTCCGCGGCGGTCGTCGGCATGCTCGCTTCGTTCGCCGGCAAGATCGTCGCGAATAACTCCGTTGAGATCCTCTACACCATGGTAGGCGAACCGCTGTGCGCGTTTATAGGCTCGTTCGTCGCGCTCGAAGTCGGCTCGCTCGTGTCCGGCAAAACCAAGGTGGATATCATCGTCACACCGCTCGTTACGGTAATTTCCGGCGCAACGGTTGCGCTTCTTCTCGGTCGTCCGATAGATATAGTTATGGGCGTACTTCGCGAGGCGATCCGCTATTCGGGACAGCAACAGCCCTTCCTTATGGGTATTCTGGTCGCCGTCCTTATGGGCGTGTTTCTCACGCTCCCCATCTCGTCGGCGGCTATCGGGCTTATACTCGGGCTTGACGGCATAGTCGCGGGCGCGGCGGTCGTCGGTTGTTGTACGCACATGGTCGGTTACGCCGTCATGAGTTTCCGCGAGAACAAATGGGGCGGCTTGCTCGCGCAGGGCGTGGGCACCAGCATGCTGCAGATGCCCAACCTTGTCCGCAAGCCTATTCTGTGGCTGCCGCCCGTCATCGTCAGCGCGATACTGGGGCCGATTTCCACCTGCGCTCTCAAAATCACAAGCACGCCCACCGGCTCGGGCATGGGCACCGCGGGACTGGTCGGCATCTTTGAAACCGTCACTTCGCTCACGGACGGCGGTTTGAATATCGGCTTAGCCCTCGTCGAAGTAATCGGACTGGATATACTCGCCCCCGCGCTTCTGTGTTTCGGCATAAGCGAACTTATGCGCCGCTTTAACCTTATCCGCCCCGGCGATCTCAAACTCGATTTGTAATTCGCCGAGCACGTCTATCCGAATAATACTCCGGTCAATAAATAAACCGTCGGACGTTCACCAGTAACGCCGACGGCTTATTATTTTATATTTTGACGATTAAACGTTTTAGTTAAAAAAACCGAATTTTTTGTTTAACGGTCATTCAGAGAAAATGCGCCAGAATGTGCGCGGAAATCCACGACATGGAACCGCTAATCCAACCTTATAAAAATAGGTTAATAACGTTCTTGTTGCGGGGGATTCCACGTCGCAACGGCATTGTTTTTTTAAGTTAAACAATGCCGTTACTCCTCTGAATGACGTTATAAGCGTAAAGGTTTCATTCTATTTTAAGTTTTAACGTTTCCTTCCCGTTTTACCCGTCATCCTGAACGCATAGCGCGTGAGGATCCCCAGCATGGAATGAAAAATTATCCTGATAAATAGATCTGATAAAACTATAACGCGCAGTTCCCGTTTTCCCGACGTCATTCAGAGAAAATGCACACGCATTTGCGTGGAATCCCCCGCATGGAACAAGTAATCGACCTGAATTAAATACTTACTTACATAGAAAGGCTTTTCTAAAGGATAAGCACTTCTCTGTTGCGGGAAATTCCTCGCGAGAGAAAATAAACCGCGCCTGCCGTCGTAGAAGTAGCAGTATTTCCGATGTTTCCGTTGTTGTTTCCTTTATTCGCTTCTTCACCGCACGCAATAACGCAAAGCATTGACAAGATAATCGTCAAAACCAACAAAACTTTTAATAAAATCTTTTTCATCGAACTTTTCTCCTTTTTCACCGCGATTTTCTCCGACCTCTTCGCCTACGAAAACCTGAACATGGACTGACTTGCAAAGAAATTATAAACAATAATCCCCGGACGTTTCTTTTTCCGTAACGCCCGGGGATTTTTCGGTATTTTGAAAAAATTACTCGCAAACCGTTCAAAATTATTTTCAAGACCGCTATAAATAATTCAAGCGATTTTACCGAAACGGGTATGCCCGAGATTTTACTCTTCCCGCTCCGGATCTTTCAGTCCCAGAATCATGGCGGCGCGCATGGTATTGCGCTCGGTCAGACCGAATTTTTCGTCGGTACGGACAAGGTACGCGCCGAGATTGCAATCGTAAAAATCGAATACGCAATCGTCGATGATGACAAATCTCTCGTATTTCGTATTCAGCAAGTATTCTATCACGCTCTCGCCCCGATCGATCGGCTCGCCGTCGATTTCGTCCTGCGTCTTGTCGAAAATCTTCAGTCCGACTTCGGCGAACTTACGGTCGAGATAGTCGGCAAATTCGTCCTGACTGCTTTTATCGTCCTTGTGCCAGTTGGTTTTCCAGGTGGAAGTCAACACGATTTTCGCGCCGCTCACGTCCGCGAGGTTTTTGAGCCTCGACAGGCACACGGGATCGATGCCCGTATAGAACCTGCAACTTTCGGTAGTCGATTCGTTGTTCAATACTCCGTCCACGTCCAGAAATATGATTTTCATAATGCCTCCCGTGATTTTTTCACGAGCGCATTATATCATAATCCGCGTACCGATTTCGGGACAAAAAGAACGGGCTCTGCGGCGATAAACCGTAAAACCCGTATCTTGTATCTAATCGTTGCCCGCCGTTTTACGCCAGGATAAGGCGATCGTTGACGGCGCCAGCCGTCTCTTCGAACTTCTTCAACAGGTCCTCGACGGTGAGCGCGGCTTTTTCTTCGCCCGAAACGTCGTAAACCACTCTGCCCTCGTTCATCATGACAAGGCGGTTGCCGTAACGGATTGCGTCCTTCATATTGTGCGTGATCATTATCGTCGTGAGTTTTTCCTCGGACGTGATCTCTTCGGTCAGCGCAAGTACTTTCGCTGCGGTTTTGGGATCGAGCGCGGCGGTGTGTTCGTCGAGCAGCAGCAGGTCGGGACGGTTAAGCGTCGCCATAAGCAACGTGAGCGACTGCCGCTGTCCGCCGGACAATAACCCGACTTTGGACGTCATTCTGTCCTCAAGTCCCAGCCCCAGTCTTTTCAGGTGTTCGCGGTAAAGTTCCTTTTCGGCTTTGGTTATGCCGGGACGGAGCAAGCGCGACTTGCCTCTTCTGTACGCGAGCGCGAGGTTTTCCTGAATTCCCATGTTCGGCGAAGTCCCCATCATGGGATCCTGAAACACGCGTCCGAGAAACTTCGCGCGCTTGTACTCGGGAAGCGAAGTTATATCCGTGCCGTCCAGCACGATCTTGCCCGCGTCCACGAGGAAAACGCCGCAGATCGCGTTGAGCATAGTGGACTTGCCCGCGCCGTTACCGCCGATAACGGTGATAAAATCGCCGTCGTTGACGTGCAGGTTCAGACCGCCGAGCGCGATCTTTTCGTTGACGGTACCCCTATTGAACACTTTTTTAAGTCCGGTAATTTCCAGCATCGCTCAGTCCTCCTTCTTCTCGTCGGGTGTTTCGGCAGCAACGCCGACCGCCGCTTTTTTAGCGGACTTTCTGCCGGTAAACCAGCGTTTTTTCCAGTACGGCACGGCAAGGAATACCGCTACGATGAGCGCGGAGAACATTTTCAGCAGTTCGGTATCGAGCCCCAGCCAGATGACGAGTTGATACACGAAATAGTAGACCACGCCGCCCAGCGCAACGCCCGCGAGCGTGACCGCGAAGTTGCGGGATATTTTCGACACGATCGCCTCGCCGATAATCACCGCGGCAAGTCCGATAACGATCGCGCCCCTGCCCATGTTGATGTCGGCAAAGCCCTGATACTGCGCCAGCAGCGCGCCCGCAAGCGCGACCACTGCGTTGGAAATCATAAGTCCCAGCACGGTATTGAGCGAAGTGTTGATACCCTGCGCGCGGCTCATGTTCGGATTATTACCCGTCGCTCGTATCGAGCAGCCGCGTTCGGTGCCGAAAAACCAGTACAGAATACCGATAAGCACGACCACGAACGCCGCCGCAACTCCGATCGCCGCGCCTACGTTAAGTTGCGAAATCACGACCGAGTAAGTGCGCGCGCTGATGCTGAGGTTGGCGCGCCCCAGAATTTTAAGGTTGACCGACCACAGAAGAAGTTGCGTAAGTATCCCGGAAAGTATCGCGGGTATACCCATACAAGTATGAAACACGCCCGTAATAAGCCCGCAAATCGCGCCGGCAAGCAACGCACACAGCATCGCGAGCCATACGTTGACGCCGTTCGTCACCATAATGGCGCACACTGCCGCACCGGTACAGATCGATCCGTCGACGGTAAGGTCGGCAAAGTCCAGCACTTTATAAGTAATGTAAAGCCCTATCGCCATTACGCCCCAGATAAGTCCCTGAGCGATCGCACCGGGTAAAGCATTAAGAAGTGACATCGTTATTCCGCCTTTTTCTCGATTTTAACGTAATTTTCGGGTACTTTTATCCCCAGTTCCTCGCAAATTTCAGCGTTGTACTTGTAGACGGCGGTATCGTCGTACGCAATCGGCATTTTGGAAATATCACCGCCGCGAAGCAGGATTTCCGCCGCCATTTCGCCCGTTTTTCTGCCGATCCCGTAATAACTTATCGACAGCGTGGCAATGCCGCAACCTTTACAAATACCTTCTTCGCCCGCGATAATCGGTTTCTTTTTCGGTCTTACAACCGCGTCTATCGTTTCGGTGTTCGACGCGACCGTGTTATCGGTGGGTACGTAAACGGCGTCGCCGTAATCGGCTGCACCCGCCGTTATCGCGTTGAGGTCGTCGGTGGCGGTGAACGTGAAGTCCTTGCTCTCTATTCCTTTCGCGGCAAGATACGCCGCAACCTTTTCCACCTGATACTTGGAATTCGGCTCCGCGCTGCAGTAAAGAAGCGCGACCTTCTTCACTCCCGGCACAAGATCGATTATCATCTGCGCCTGACTCTCGAGATCGGCAAGGTCGGAAGTACCCGAAACGTTGCCGCCCACGGTACCGGTAAAGTCCTTTATCGACAACGCAACGCCGTATTCGGTGACGGAAGTCCCCAGAACGGGTATATTCGGCGTTGCGTTCGCCGCCGCCTGCAAAGCGGGAGTTGCGTTCGCCATGATAAGATCGTACTTTTTGGCAACGAAGTTATTGACTATCGTCGTACATGTAGTCGCCTCGTTGCCGGCGTTTTGATAATCGAACTTGACGGTTTTGCCCGCTTTTTCCATCTCCTCCGTGAGCGCGTCCTTAAAGCCTTTTGTCGCCGCGTCGAGCGCGGCGTGCGGCGTAAGTTGTATAATGCCCACGGTGTAGTCTGTCGCCTTCGCACATGCCGTAAAGGGCATAATCCCCAACGCAAGCGTCAGCACGAGTAAAAACACTGACAGTTTTTTCATAACCTTTCTCCTTTTCTTGTTTTTCTTTAATTGTTGTTTTATCGTTTTACGAGTAATTCCCGCAAAATCTTTACTTTGTTACAATAAAGCGAATGTTTTATAAAAAAGGACATAATGTTTTTAAGAGCACTATGCCCGTTTTATTACTCTGTTATCGTTCTATCTTGCGACCACCGAAGCCATTTCGTAGAGCGCGGTATTGAACTTGCGCTTCATGGCAAGACCTTCGATAATGTCGATGTCGTAAATCCTGTTGTCTTTGATCCCGACAATGCGGTTGCCGATGCCGTCGGAGAGAAGTTTGACCGCATGCACGCCGAAACAAGTACCGAGATAACGATCCTGATTGCTGGGCGAGCCGCCGCGCTGAATATGTCCGAGCACCGTCGAACGGATATGCAGGTCGGTGCGCTCGGAGAGTTCTTTCATGAGATCGTCCGCGTGTCCCGCGCCTTCCGCCAACACGATAATGCCGCTGCGCTTGCCGCTTTCGCGGAACTCTTTGAGTTTTGCGACGATGTCGTCGGTGGTCATTTTGATTTCGGGCACGATGATGATTTCCGCGCCGCCGCCGATGCCGGCGTATAACGCGAGATCGCCGCAGTTCCTTCCCATGACTTCCACGACGGAAATACGTTCGTGCGAGGACATTGTGTCGCGGATCTTATTGATAGCGTCCAGGATCGTGTTGCAGGCGGTGTCGAAACCGAGCGTGTAATCGGTATAGGCAAGGTCGTT
This sequence comes from uncultured Clostridia bacterium, assembly GCA_934277845.1. Classification (GTDB taxonomy): domain Bacteria; phylum Bacillota; class Clostridia; order Christensenellales; family Pumilibacteraceae; genus UBA10677. The sequence continues at coordinate 31,649 of CAKQVV010000007.1, read as the reverse complement.
GTCGATAGTTCCCGGAATACCGATGGTGGGGAAACCGAGTTCGGACAGGATCTTCGCGCCCATGAACGAGCCGTCGCCGCCGATTACGATCAGCCCCTCTACTCCGTGCTTGTGAAGGTTTTCGATGCCTTTCGCTCTGCCCTCTGCCGTCTTGAATTCGGGACAACGCGCCGTGCGAAGAATGGTGCCGCCGCGGTGAATAATATCGGAAACGCTCCTTAAGCCCAGTTCGACGAAGTTGTCCTCTATTAGTCCGGTGTAACCGCGTTCGACGCCCATGACTTCCATGCCGCAGGAAATACCGTAGCGTACAGCCGCGCGAATGGACGCGTTCATGCCGGGCGCGTCGCCGCCGCTTGTAAGTATTGCGATTTTTTTCATAATCATTACCTCTTGTTTGTGCTTCCTCTTCTTTCCGGAAACACGACGATTTGTTTTTTTATTTAATACATTATAACATTAGTTTCGCCGCAAGAAAAGCGATTTGACGGCTTTTTCGTGAAATTTTATTGATTTGACGGATAAATCGTGAATATTCGCCGGCAAACCGTCGTTTGCGCACACGGTCGCCGCGATCAACGCACTTTCACGTTCTTTTCGCCGAGTAAGCCCACGAGTTCGTTGAGCATAACGGGATTGACGGACGTGTGAATTTCGGTCAGCGGATACAACTTGTTGTCGTCTTTGTTCTGAATGAACACTTCGTCGTCGCCGGGGTACGCAAGCAGTATGTTTTGCAGCGTATCCATAACTTCGGCTTCGACGTCGCGGAACGACAGGTGGAAATACAGTTTTTTGCCAGCGCCCTTTTTCACGTTGTCCCAGGTTTCCATGCGGTCGACGGAAACGCTGATGCTGTCCTCGCGCCTACGCACCTTGCCGGTGACGGTGACTAGTCTGTCCTTGACGAAAATGTCTTTGTACTGACCGTACTTGAATCCGCCCAGCATCAGTTCGACCGTGCCGTACAGATCTTCCAGTCTGCCCACGCCGAAATCCTTGCCTGTTTTTTTGGACGTTTTCTTGCCGGCTTCCACCAGCATGCCGCCGATGGTAACCACGGTATCGTCCGGGATCGCATAGTTTGCGTCTGCGCTTTCCTCGCCGCTCGTGTCCTCGACTGTTTCGGCGAGCGCGGCGGTATTACAGGCGTATTTTTTAAGATGCTCTTTGTACTGATCGAGCGGATGCCCGGTCAGGTACACGCCCGCGACTTCCTTTTCTTTCGCAAGTTTGACCGAGAGATCATATTCCTCTATTTCCGGAAAATCGAACTTGTTGAACTCGGATTTCGCGTCGTCGAAGAAGGAAATCTGTCCTTTCAGCGATTGCTGACGGTCGCGCTGAACCCGGTCGAGAATTTGCTCGTACACCGCAATAAGCTGACTGCGTTTGAGGTTAAAGCAGTCGAACGTGCCGGCATAAATAAGGCTTTCGAGTTGTTTTTTGTTCAGCGTGGAGTTTTCCATTCGCTTTACGAATTCCACGAAATCGCGGAACTCGCCGTTCTTTTCGCGTTCTTCTACTATGTTGTCGATCGCCGCCATGCCGACATTTTTTATCGCCGCCATGCCGATACGGACCGCCCCGTCCTCGACCGAGAACTCGCCGTAGGAACGGTTGATGTTCGGCGGGAGCACGGTGAAACCGCGTTCTTTGAGATATCCGAGGTAGTTGGAAATTTCATCGATGGACGTAATGCTGTTGTTAAGCACGGCAGTGATGAACTCGACCGTATAGTAGCATTTGAGATACGCCGTCTGGTACGTAAGGTAAGTATACGCCGCGGCGTGCGACTTGTTGAACGCATAGGACGCAAACGACGACATATCGTCGTAAATCTTGTTCGCGACTTCCGCAGGCACGCCGTTCGCCACCGCGCCTTTTATGTCCACGCGGTCGTTATGCAAGCCGCCCAGGAACACTTCGCGTTCCTTCTCCATCTTTTCTTTCTTCTTTTTACTCATCATTCGGCGCACTTCGTCCGCACGCCCCAGCGAGTAACCCGCGATATCCTGAACGATACGCATGACCTGTTCCTGATAGACCATGATGCCGAACGTGACTTTCAGCGTGGGGATAAGCAGCGGATGATCGTAATGGATCCTGTCGGGATGATGTTTGTTTTCGATATACAACGGGATCTTGTCGATAGGACCGGGACGGAACAGCGAAATGCCTGCCATGACTTCTTCGAGCGAAGTCGGCTTGAGGTCGCGCATAAACTTCTTCATGCCCTCGGATTCGAGCTGAAACACCGCGTGAGTGTCGCCGTCGCCGATCAGTTTATAGGTGTTCTGGTCGTTGTACTCCATGCTTCCGTCGTAAAAATCGACGGTCAGACCGCGATACTTTTTGATATATTCCAGCGTCTTGCTTATATCTGTGACGGTGCGAAGTCCCAGAAAGTCCATTTTGAGAAGTCCCAACTCTTCGCACTCGATCATGTTGAACTGCGTGGTGACGATTCCTTCGCTCGATCTCGCCATCGGGATATGATCGGCGATCGGATCACGGCAAATAATGACGCCGGCGGCATGCATGCCCGTCTGACGCGGCATGCCTTCCACTTCCATCGCCATGTCGAGAATACGACGTACCATCGGATCGGTGTCGTACATTTCTTTCAGTTCGGGAATAAACGGGTTCGGATCGTCGGGTTTCTTCGGTTTTTCGAAACCGAGCAGGTGTCCTATGTGGTTATGCCCCATCATTTTGGGCATGAGTTTGGTGATCTTGTCCACCTCGGAGAACGGCTGATTGAACACGCGCCCTACGTCCTTTACCGCCGCTTTTGCCGCCAGCGTGCCGAACGTGACGATCTGCGAAACGTTGCTTTCGCCGTACTTGCCGATGACGTACTCGATCGTGCGCTCGCGTCCGTCCACGCAAAAGTCAATATCGAAGTCGGGATTCGATACGCGCTCCGGGTTAAGGAATCGCTCGAAGTACAGGTCGTATTTCAGCGGATTGACCTTGGTTATGCCGATCGCGTAGGCTACTATGCTGCCCGCGCCGCTACCGCGCCCGGGGCCTACCGGCACGCCGTGAGTTTCCGACCAGTTGATGAAGTCCCACACGATGAGAAAGTAATCGACGAATCCCATGCGTTTGACGATACCGAGTTCGTACTCGGCGCGCTCCATGATCTCGGGCGTGATCTCGCCGTACTTTTTCTTCAAACCCGTCATCGTGAGGTTGTACAGGTAATCGTATGGCGTCGAGCCGTCCTCGGGCACGAACGCCGGCATCAGCGGTTCTTTCGAGAAAAAGTACGGTTCGCACTTATTCGCGACCTCAAGCGTGTTCGCCAGCGCGTCGCCGAGGTTCGGGAACAACGCCGACATTTCGTCGCCGCTTTTGAGATAGAATTCTTTGGTGGGAAAATAACCCGTGTCGTCCACACCGTCTGCCATGGGCGGCAAATCCGCCGTACCCTCGTCCATTTCGGTGGGCGACATCGTGGTGCGGAAGGATATACACTGCAAAACTTTCTGCGCCGTCGCGTCGTGCTTGTTGAGATAATGCACGTCGTTGGTCGCGACGATTTTCACGCCGTGTTTGCGCGCAAGTTCCACAAGACGCGGCAACACGAATTTCTGATCGCGGATGTTATGGTCCTGAATCTCAATATAATAATCGTCGCCGAACAGCCCCTTATATCGAGTTACAATCTCGTCGGCGGCAGCCATATCGCCGCGCAGTATCGCCTGCGGAAGTTCGCCGGCAAGGCACGCGGACAGGCATACCAAGCCCTCCGAGTACTGTTTAAGGTGTTTAAAGTCGATTCTCGGCTTGTAGTAAAGTCCGTCGACATAGGCGATGCTGACGAGTTTTATGAGGTTTTTATATCCCGTCATATTCTTCGCAAGCAGTACGACGTGATTGTATTTCGGCATTTTGCCGTTCGTCGCGGCTTTCACCGACATATCGTCGGTCATGTAAAGTTCGCATCCTAAAATAGGTTTGACCTTGAACTCGCGGCGTTCGGCAATGAAGCGGAACGGATCGGCGTCCTTGTCCGTGTAACGGATAGCGGCTTTGACGAATTCGAGCGCGCCGTACATGTTGCCGTGATCGGTGATCGCGACCGCGGGCATGCCCAGTTCGCCGCAACGCCGGAATATCCCGGAAATACGCGTCGCGCCGTCGAGCAGACTGTATTCCGTATGAACGTGCAGGTGTACGAATTTTTCCATCGGTTGCCGTTATTCTCCTTTTTCTCTTATGTTGCCGGCAATCTCGCCGAGTTTGTTAAGCCTGTTCTTCAGCGTGCTTTTGCTGATCCCCAGCCTGTCCGCGAGCAACGCGAAACTCTCGTCCGGGTGTTCGGTCCTTGCCGCCGCCACCGCCTGTAATTTTTCCGGCAGCGCGGCAAGCCCTATTTTCGTTTCTATCAGTTTGATGTCGTCGCATTGTCTGACTGCGGCGTTCACCGTCTTTGATATGTTAGCGATTTCGCAGTTCGTCCTGCGGTTGGTATCGCGGCGGAACGAGCGCATGATGAGTCGCGAATTGAGTTCCACGACCGCGACCGACGCTCCCATGAGTGCCAGACAGTCGCTCACCGCTTCGCCCTCTTTAAGGTATACGACGAACTTTTCCTTGCGTGCGGTCACGCGCCCCTCTATCCCGAAACGCGCGAGAAGCCCTATAAGATCAAGCGCGAGTTCTTCGCCCGACAGCGCGAATTCGAGATGATAACCGGCGGTCAGCGACGCGCTGCCCGAGCCTAAAAACGCACCGCGGATATACCACACCGCGCAACAATCGGACTTGACTATGCCGGGATAAATACCGCCGTTCACGACGGTTTCGCCGCCGGATTTCATAAAGATCCCCAACCCGAACATGAGCGGAAGCACGCCCGTCCCCTCGATGATGGTTTCCGAGCCGTCCTTGACCACGCTTACGCCGTCGGCGATTTCGCCCAGCGTTTCGGCTATTTTACGTCTGAGTTCTTCCGTTGCCGCTGGGATTATCACGCGCATGCCGCCGCGACCGAACACAAGCGATCCGCCCGTGTGAATCAGCGCGGACAAAAAAGCGCGTTTACAGCAGTCGGTGCTGAACGACAATGATATTATTTCGTTTTTCGCCGAGAGCGAATATCCGTCCATCGAGTTTCTCCCGCAGTAATTCTACGCACCTGAGCCGCGCACGGCGAACACACGCGCGACAATCAGTTGTTTTCTTCGTCGTAAAGTCCCTTTTTCCTGCGGCTCCTGAACTTCGGCAGCCGCTCCCAGTTCGCGATCTGCGAATACGGGATTCCCACGCGCTCGATACACGCGACGGGCACCGAAAAGTCGCCGACTCTGTTCACCGAGTGCGCGTCCGAGTCGCATATAAACTCCGCTCCTTCCGACGCCATCTCGGCTAAATCCTCGTCGGTCATGGAAATGCGTTTGCCGTTGAGTTCGACGTAGGTGCCGTAATATTTACATGCCCTCGCCACTTCCACCGCGTCGGCACGTATGCCGTAGTTTATGTGCGAAACTATGTCGACGTCGTATTTTTCCAGCAGTTTCAGATACGCGTCGGTGTTCCGGACTATCGTCTTCTTTGAATTTTTATCCGTGTTGCCGAAAACGAAGTTCGGCAGAAAAAACTTGAAAAAATCCGACACCTTGTCCGGCAGAACAAACTTGTGATAACCGCAAATGAGAAGATCGAGTTTCTGCATGTCCGACTCGATAACGTCGGCTTTGCCGTGCCGGGACGTAAGGTTCGTTTCCAGCCCAAGGTAAACGTTGATATCGGGATATTTCTTCTTTGCGTTCTCTACGTCCTCGCGCATGTAGCGGTAATCCATGCGGCGCACGTTGTACATCATGTGTCTGAAACCGTGGTCGGTAATCGCTATTTCTTTCAGCCCGATCTCCCGCGCCCGAAGGACGTTTTCTTCAATCGTCCCCTTGCCGTGGGAATAAATCGTATGCGTATGATAGTCGCCCCAAAAAGCCATTACAATTCTCCGATGATCCTGATTTCTCTTTCCAGCGCGATACCGTATTTTCCGCGCACCCTTTCCTCGATCCTTTGTATCAATGTCATTACGTCCGCGGCGGTAGCCGTTCCGTCGCTGACGATAAATCCCGCGTGAAGCGTCGACACGCTTGCGCCGCCCGCTCTCTCGCCTTTCAGTCCCGCGCGGTCTATGTAGTACGCCGCGCTCACGCCGTCCGCGCGCCGGAACACGCAACCCGCGCTCCTGCCTTTCGGCTGCGTCAGCGTTCTTTTGCGGTTGTAGCCGCGCTGAACTTCCATTATTTTTTCGGGGAACGAACGCGTGAGATTAAACTCCGCACCCGTCACGAAATCGCCGCCTGTAAATCCGCTCGTCCGATAGGCAAAGCCGCACTCGGCAGGTTTAAGCCGGATTTCTTTGCCGCCGCGGAAAACGTCCACGCTCGTCACGACGCCCGCAAAATCGCCGCCGAACGCGCCTGCGTTCATTACCGCCGCTCCGCCCACGGAACCGGGTATTCCGCACGCCCACTCGAGTCCCGACAGTCCGCGCTCGCAACACATCGCCGCCAGCGAAATAAGACAAACGCCGCTCTCCGCATACACCCGAGTGCCGTCGAACACGACGGTATTCAGCCTGTTTATGACGACCTTGCCGGGTACGCCGTCGTCGGAAACGAGCACGTTCGTGCCGCGTCCGAGGATTATTTCGCCGCCAGTTAACGCTTCGGGAATGTCCGCGCGCGAGCGCAATATCACCGCTTCGGCTTCGCCGCCGATACCGAAAGACGTATAACCGCCCAGAACTACCCTGCCCATATATTGTACTCCGTTTTTCGCGATTTTTCAAGCGGATATAACGTTCTTATTTATATATCTCGCCGAATACAATATATGCTTTGGTGTCAGCCGCCGTGCCTTTCCGCGGTGCCGCGCGGCGTTATTTCAGTTTGTTGAGATACTTCGTGAACTTGAGTATATCCTCGTTGTTGCCGCCCACCAGCATGTGGTCGGATCCGCCCAGAACGGTATCGCCGCCCGGGGACGAAATAACCTCTTCGCCGCCTGCCAGCACCAGAATTACGTTGACGCGGAACTTGTTGCGGACGCCCAGTTCGATAAGGCTTTTGCCCGACCAAGCCTCGGGTACCGCGATTTCCACGATGCTGTACTTGTCGTTGACTTCCATCAGGTCGTTCAGCCTTTTGTTCATCAGTCTGTTCGCGAGTTTTTGCGCCATTTCGGCTTCCGGAACGAGCACGTAATCCGCGCCGATCTTCTCGAGAACGCGCTTGTGCTTGTCGTTGCTCGCCTTCGCCACGATGTACTTCGCGCCCATTTCCTTCAACGTCACGGTCGCAAGCACCGAAGCCTGAATATCGCCGATGGCGACGACCACCGCGTCGAAAGAAGAAATCTCTATTGCTTTGAGGACGTGCTCGTCGGCGGCATCCGCCGTGACCGCATGCGTCACGAGCGGCGAAATCGCCTGAACTCTGTCCTCGGCTACGTCCACAGCCAGCACTTCTTTGCCGCCCTCCGAGAGAGCGACCGCAATCTCGCTGCCGAAGCGTCCCAACCCCAGCACCGCGAACTGATCGAAATTTTTACCTATCGTATTGACCATAAATGTCCTCCGCGCCGAAAACGGCGTTTACATCATGACGTTGAATTCCTGATACTTGATGCCCGCGTCCGAATCGTCGTCGCGCTTTGTCGCGGACGTGAGCAGCGTGTACGCGCCCACTCTGCCCATAAACATCAGCAGTATCAGCGTCAGTTTGCCGCCTGCCGAAAGCAGCGGCGTGATACCCAAAGAAAGTCCCACCGTCGCATACGCGCTGACCGCCTCGAACAGCAGTTGCTCGTATCCGAAGTTTGCCCCGTCGAAACCGGTGAGCAACATTTGCGCCACCAGCAGCGAGGCTATCGCCAGTACCAGTACGGTTGCGGCTTTACTGCGCACTTCGCTCCCCACCTTCTTCATGCCGATGACGGTCAGGCGTTTTTGCCGCACGAACGCGCTTATCCACACGATGAGTACGAACAGCGTCGTGGTCTTGATGCCGCCGCCGGTAGATGCCGGGCTTGCGCCGATGAACATCAGCGCGATCGTCACCGTGCGCGACACGGGTCTGAGATCCGCAATCGGGAAGGACGCGAATCCAGCCGTCCTCGTCGAGGCAGAGAAAAAGAACGCGTTGGCGAGTTTGTTGCCGAAGTTCATTTCTCCCAGCGTTGCCGGATTGTTGTACTCGAAAATCATATAGACGAGCGTGCCGAACAATAGTAAAACGCCGCTGACCGACAGCACGATTTTGCTGTCTATGCGCATTTTGCTCCACTTGCGCGTTCTCACTACGTCGCCGATCACGATAAAGCCGAGCCCGCCGGCAACGATCAGCAGCGCAAGCACCACCAGCACAAACGCATTGCCCGAATATAACGACACACTGTCGCCCACCGGGATAATGTCCAGTCCCGCGTTGCAGAACGCCGAAACGCTGTGAAAAACTCCGTACCAAAGCGCCGTCCCGAACGAGTAATCGAACGCGAAAGCCGCAGTCAGCAGCACCACGCCCGCGCCTTCGATTATCGCGGTCATTCTGACGACGTTGACGGCAAGCCGCCTTAGTTCGCTCATATCGGTTTCGCTCAGGTATTCGCGCATATTCAGCCGTTCCCGAAGCGAAAACCTGTGCCCGAAAAGCACAAACGTCGCCGACGCCAGCGTCATAAATCCCATGCCGCCGATCTGTACGAGAAAAAGCACCACGACCTGTCCGAACGGCGTAAGCGCGTTCGCGATCTCGATCGTGCTCAATCCCGTCACGCAGGTTGCCGTCGTCGCGGTGAACAGCGCGTCGAGATACGAAATGCTCGTTTTTTGCGAGAAAGGCAGCATCAGCAGCCCCGAGCCTATGAATATTACGACGATAAAACTCAGTACTATTATGCGCGTCTGATTGAGAAAGCGCAGGAATATCGGGTTTTTCTTTGATTTTAAAACACCGTTTTTCATCGCAACTATTATACTATTACTTTTCGCCAAAGTAAAGCGTTTTATCGCCCGTTAATGCCACATGACAGCCGCGCACGAGCGTAACGAGTGATATAATAGTTTATGTCCGCCTTGCGGCGAGTTAATGATAATTACTTGTTCCATGCAGGGGATTCCACGCGTGGCGTCCCGCCACGCTCTGAATGACCGTTAAAATTAAATAATCGGTTGTCACGCGGTGCAATTTCTGCTAAAATATTTCGACATTAAAAGAGTTGCGGGGTCCGGGACACAACCGAAAGTGTCCCGGTGACTTTTTTTGCTTCTTTTTTTCTTCATTTGAAAAAAAGAAGTATTACGAAAAGATACTCTTTTCATAATACTTACAATCTTAAAAGTTAAGTTCGTTTCTAATGTAGGGGATCCTTACGGTCGTGCAACGGCACTCCCTCAGGATGACGAGGTAAAACGAAAACTTTTCGTTACTTTTCTACAAATAACCTTATCACAAAAAATTCGGGTTATAGGGGCGAATTTACACCCCTTTCCGCATTATCTGTGATAAAGTTTTTTCGACTGATACTTCGGTTCGCTCGTAAGATTTATGCCGAGTTTTTTGATGACGTTGGCGTCGACCTGCGAGAGAATAACGGACGAGTGCATCTCGAGACCGCGAAGTTTCGGGAGTTGCTGCATCGCGAGCGCGGCGGTAGGCGCGGTCACGGCGCAAATGGACAACGCGATGAGTATTTCGTCGGTGTGAAGTCTGGGGTTATTGTTGCCGAGATGTTTGGTTTTGAGGTTCTGTATCGGCTCGATAACGGCGGGCGACAACAGCATAACGTCGTCGCGAATCCCCGCCAGTACTTTCAGCGCGTTCAGGAGCATTGCCGCGCTTGCGCCGAGAAGCGAAGTAGTTTTTCCGGTGACTATGGTGCCGTCGTCGGTTTCGAGCGCGGCTGCCGGCGCGCCCGTTTCTTCCGCTTTTTTGAGAGCGGCGGCGACCACGGGACGGTACGAATAATCGAGCCCCGACTGTTTCATCAGCAGTTTGGTCTTGGTCACGACTTCTTCGCTCACCTTGTCAAGGCGATAATCGACCTCGGCGATCAGCGCGCGACGCACGATTTCCATATTCGCGGCGTAACAGACGGCTTCGTCGTCGTAAATGCAAAAGCCTGCCATGTTCACGCCCATATCGGTGGGCGACTTGTAGGGCGAGAAACCGTAAATCTGCTCGAAAATATTATTGAGAACGGGAAAAATTTCCACGTCGCGGTTATAGTTGACTGTAGTTTCGCCGTATGCTTCGAGGTGGAACGGATCGATCATATTCACGTCGTTGAGATCCGCGGTCGCGGCTTCGTAGGCGATGTTCACGGGGTGCTTGAGCGGCAGGTTCCATATCGGGAACGTTTCAAACTTTGCGTAACCTGCCTTGATTCCGCGCTTGTTATCGTGATAAAGTTGGCTCAGACACGTAGCCATTTTGCCGCTGCCGGGACCGGGCGCGGTCACGACGATGAGCGACCGCGAGGTTTCTATGTACTCGTTCTTGCCGTAACCCTCGTCGCTGACGATATGCTGAACGTCATAAGGGTAACCTGCTATCGGATAGTGACGGTAGACCTTGATGCCGAGATTGTTGAGTTTGTTTTCGAACTGCACGGCTTGCGCCTGACTGCTGTAATGCGTCAGCACCACGCTGCCGACGAAAAGTTCGACACTGTGAAAAGCGTCGATAAGACGCAATACGTCGAGATCGTAGGTAATGCCGAGATCGCCGCGCACCTTGTTCTTTTCTAGCGCTTCCGCGCTGATGACGATGACGATTTCGGCTTGGTCTTTGAGATTAAGCAGCATTTTGAGTTTGCTGTCGGGCTGGAAACCGGGCAGAACTCTGGACGCGTGATAATCGTCGAACAGTTTGCCGCCGAACTCGAGGTAAAGTTTGCCGCCGAACTTGTCGATGCGCTCGCGGATTCTCTCCGATTGCATTTTAAGGTACTTGTCGTTGTCGAAACCCTGTCTTAACATAAAATACGCTCCGATGTTCTTTCGTGTCGAAATTTGTATCAACCGGTTAAGTATAGCACAAAGCCGCGATTTTGACAAACGGAAATCGCGGCTGAAAAATGTTTTTTTATACTATGCCGGGTTACGCCGCGTTTTCAACCGGCGCAGGCGGTTTTTCGTAATTTTTTTACTCTTCGCCGGCGTTTTCTTCCGTGACGGAATATCCTTCCGTCGAGCAGGAAGCGTCGACCAGAACGGTTCCGCCCTCTTCCGTCGCGGCTAGCGCGGGCGCTCCGTCCGCAATGCCGAACTTAATCCATTTGCCGCTGCGGACGCGCAGTCCGAACACGATATTCTTGATTATTTCGCACACGTTGGAAGCAAGGTAGACGACGTACACGTCGGCTCCGAACACCAGTCCGCACAACATCGCGAGCGGTACGGAAATCGCCCACACCGTCACGGTTTCGCTGATCATGCAAAACGTCGTATCGCCGCCGCTTCTGAGAATACCGATGACCTGAGTAAAGCCGAGCGTGCGCGGGATCGCCGTGACCGCATACAAAAATATCAGGTTGCGGGCGGTAACGTGCGTCGCCGCGCTGGCGTTCACGAACACCAGCGGTGCCACGAACGCCGCGCCCACCGTCAGCAGCGCGACTGCCGCGCCGGTCACAAGGCTGAACTTCGTCGCCTCGCCTGCGTACTTTTTGACTTCGGAGCGGTTGCCCCTGCCGATGATATTGCCCAAAACTACGCCCACCGCACTTCCCGCGCCTATCATGACGACGGACACGATTTTATCGAGCGACTGCGCGATATTGACTGATGCGAGCACAACTTCGCTGTTTTCCAGCTTGTCATAGACAAAAAGGTAAACGGTGGACGCCAGCACCCAGAAAATCTCGTTGCACAGTATCGGGAAAAACATTTTGAAGTACTGTTTCGCAAAGCCCGTATCGAAACGGAACATTTCTTTGGGATTGCCGACGAGCGGATTTTTCAGCGCGAAAATAACGACTATCATCGCCACGCACTCGACCGCACGCGACGCGATCGTGCCGTAAGCCGCGCCGAGAAGTCCGATCGGCCGAAACCCGAAAAGTCCGAACATGAACGTGTAATTGAGTAAAAAGTTGAGCCCGCAGGCGCAAACGTTGACCGCGAGCGCGGCGCCGAGCCGTTTCAGCGCACGGAGCATAAACACTATGCCTACCGACAATCCCATCGGCACGAACGAAATGCTGACCAGCCGTAAAAAGTCTGCCGCCTGACCGCGGTATGCTTCCGACGGATTGAAAAGCCCGATTACGCCTTCCGCGGCGAAATAGCACACGAACGTGAAGATCAACGACACTATCGCAATCAGCGCAAAAGTGAATCCCGCGCGGTTTTTAATCAGTTTTTCGTTGCCGTTTTCGGTGTATTGCGCGATAAAGATATTGACCGTGTTGCACAGCGCGAATATCACGATCTGAAAAATAAACACTATCTGGTTGGCGAGAAGCACCGCGCTCAGTCCCGTGTCCGCCGCGCCGCCCGGAAGCCAGCCGACCATCATCTGATCGAAAATATTAAGAAGTGCGGTGAGTAAGTTTTGCAGTGCAATCGGCACCGCAAGTATCAATACCTGCCTGTAAAATTGCTTTTTATCCATAGTTAAATCTGCCTTTTCGCCGTGAGCGGGCGCATTTTTCGCCGCACGTTGTTTTCTCAAGAAAAAAACGGCAAAAGCCGCCTTTCTCCCTTTTGTTATATCGGTTAATCCCGACCGTTTATGCGTTTATAAAGTTTGCCGTCAGTCGATTTCCGCTTCGAGCCGAGCCGTCTGGTCGGCAATGCGAAGCGCGTCGAGCATTTCTTCGATGTCGCCGTTCATGAAGTTTTCCAGCGAATACAACGTGAGGTTTATGCGGTGATCGGTGACGCGCCCCTGCGGAAAGTTGTAGGTGCGGATGCGCTCGGAACGATCGCCCGTACCGACCTGCGCGCGGCGGTTCTGCGAGTACTCCTTGTCCGCGTCATCCTGCATCTTGTCGTAAAGTTTGGACTTTAAGACCTTCATCGCCTTTTCGCGGTTCTTGATCTGCGAACGCTCGTCCTGACACTGAACGACTATGCCGGTGGGAATGTGCGTAATGCGGATAGCGGACTCGGTCTTGTTGACGTGCTGTCCGCCCGCTCCGCCCGATCGGTAAGTATCGATTTTAAGGTCCTTTTCGTTGATTTCCACCACCACGTCCTCGACTTCGGGCAGTACCGCCACGGTCACGGTCGAAGTGTGGATTCTGCCCTGCGACTCGGTGTCGGGCACGCGCTGAACTCTATGCACGCCGCTCTCGAATTTCAAACACGAGAACACGCTGTCGCCGGAAACGGAGAAAACCGCTTCCTTGACGCCGCCCAGTTCCGTGGCGTTGATGTCCACGTCCTCCGTCCTGAAACGCCGCTTTTCGGCGTACATTTTGTACATGCGCATGAGTTCGGCTGCAAACAGCGCGGCTTCGTCGCCGCCCGCTCCCGCGCGGATCTCGATGATGACGTTCTTTTCGTCGTTTGGATCGACCGGGAGCAGCAAAATTTTCAGTTCGCCCTCGACCTTTTCCTTTTCGGCTTTTTTCTCGCCGAGTTCCACTTCGGCGAGTTCGCGCATTTCCTTGTCGCTGTCGTCCGCCGCCATTTCTTTCAGATCGGCGATTTCCTTGTCGATCGCTTTCAGTTTGTCATAAGTTTCCGCGACCGGCTCGATCTCCGAACGTTCTTTGACGAGTTTCGTCCACTCTTTATTGTCGGCGATGATCTCCGGCTTTACGATCAACCCGGTGAGTTCGTCGTATTTTTTTTTGATCCCTTCGAGTTTTTCGATGTTCATTGTGCATTCTCCGTCGTTCTCTTTTCGGCGAAAATCACCCTGTCGTTGCCGCCGTAGTCCTTTACGCACGCGATGTTCGCAAAGTTCTTTTCCAGTAACTTCGTCACGTCCTCGCGCTGATCATAGCCGATTTCGAGGAACAACACGCCGCCGTCCGAAAGGTACGCGCCCGCGTTGTCCGCGATAATGCGGTAAAAGTCCAGTCCGTCCTCGCCGCCGTCAAGCGCGATATGCGGCTGACACTTGACTTCGGGCTGAAGCGTTTCGATTTCCGCGCTCCTGATATACGGCGGATTGGAAACGATCACGTCGAAAGTTCTGCCGGTCAATTCATTAAACCCGTCGGATTTCACTGTTTCAGCGCGGGTACCGTCGAGATTGCGTTTTGCCACCGAAAGCGCGCCGTCGCTAATGTCCGAAGCGGTGACGTCTGCCGACGTTTTTTCCACGATAGCACGGGCTATACAGCCGCTACCCGTCATAAGGTCGAGTACGCGTTTGCCTTCGCCGCCGTTATTTTTATTAAGATATTTGATAACCTCGTCCGCAACGATTTCGGTATCGAGCCGCGGCACGAGCACGTTTTCGTCGACGTAAAGTTTGATGCCGTAAAAGTCCGAACGTTTGATAATATAATCGAGCGGCACACCCTTGACGCGCTTGTCGACGAGTTCCGCGACGCGTCTGTACTCGGCAAGCGTAGTCTTTTCCACGCACGCGAGTTCGCCGCGTTTTTTACGAAGTGCCGCCGCGATCAGCCAGTCGACTTCGGCGTCCTCGGTTATATCCGCTTTCACGAGCCGCGCTTTTACGGTTTTTTTCAGTTCGGGCATGGTAAATTCGCCGAACTTATGCGGTTGAATGGACGGATCCGCATCCATTTCGCGCACGAGATTAAAACTTGCGATCGCCACTTCCGCCATTTCGGTTTCGGGCGGATAAGTCGTAAGGCGTTGCAGCGCAAGCCCGGGCGCGCGAAGCACGTTAGTAAACGCATTGTCGGGCAGTTTGGCTAAAAATCTGAGCAGTTCGTAGGAAAGCCCTGCGACGAGCGGCAACAGCAGCAGCCTTATTCCCATTCTGCCGAACACGCCTATGTTCGTCCAGCCGAGTATCGACAGCAGCCAGGTCGCCAGCGAGAATACGAGTATGGACACGACCATGACAAAGAACAGAAAAGTCGTGCCGCAGCGATTGTGTCTGGTCGAGCATTTCTGAACGTTCTCGGGCGTAAGGTCCATGCCGCGCTCGAAACAGTTGATCGTGCGGTGTTCCGCGCCGTGGTACATAAACGTGCGGCGTATGTCCTTGATCCTCGACACGATAAACAGATACAATACGAAAATCGCGATGCGGATCACTCCTTCTATCAGCGACTTCCACAAGATACCGAGAGAAATATCCCATATCCCGAACAGTTTTTCCGTCATGTCGGCGAGAAACGACGGGAGCAGCATGAACAGCGCGATCGCAAGCACCAACCCGAGCGCCGTCGCGAACGCAAACGAGCCTTTGCCGGGCGTGTCCTCTTCGGGATAAATGACTTCCGCGCTTTTCAAAAGCACGCTCGTGCCGCCGATGAGCGACTTTATAAACGCCACTACTCCGCGCACGACGGGCACGCGCGAATACCAACGCCTGGGCTTAAGCCGCTTGGTTTCGGTGAGAATATCGCCGCTTTCGGTGCGAACAGCCATGGCCATGGAAGTCGCGCCCTGCATCATGACGCCTTCCATGAGCGCCTGTCCGCCGATAAGCGTTCTGTTGACTTTTACTTCTTTCTTTTTCAATTTGTATACCCTTAATAGATAAATCGATTGTTATACGGTTTCCGCCACTGGCAAAAGCGCGGAAAAGCCGCCGTTACGGCCGACGCGAGCGCCGCGAGAAGCCCGGATAAAAAGAAAAACCATACTTTACACCCAAATCAGGCGAAGGTATGGTTACTCGTTTCAAAAACTGCGGTATTTTATCTGCCGAAACGACGATTGAACTTGTCGATACGTCCGCCGGTTTCGACCTGCTTCTGCTTGCCGGTGTAGAACGGGTGGCATTTCGAGCAAACGTCGAGTTTAAGAACGTCGCCTTTCTTGGTCGTGCCGGTCACGAAAGTGGCTCCGCAAGCGCACACGGCGGTGACTTCATGATAATCGGGATGTATATCTTTTTTCATTGTACTGTCTCCTGAATTTTTCTTGCATAGTCTATTATAATACTTTGCCGCACCTTTGTCAACCGTTTTTCGAGGCCTTTTTCGGGTTTTGCGCCCCGTTTTCGGGATATTTTCCTTAATTTTCCGTAAAAACGCCGGTGCCGGCAAGTACCGAAACTCTTTCCGTCAGTTTTTGAAAACCATGTTGCGGATGTCCTCGACGCGGCTTTTGATTCTCTCGTCCTTGGCGATCAGTCCCACGACCTTGTTCTTTGCGTGCATTATCGTCGTGTGATCTCTGCCTCCCATCAGCGCGCCTATCGAAGTCATCGGGAGCGGCAAAAGTTCGGATATAAGGTAAATGCAAATCATTCTGGGCTCTACTATTTCCTTGTCGCGTTTTTTGCCGATGAGTTCCTCTTTGGTTACGTTCGGGTAAAGTTTGAGCGTCGCTTCGATGATATCCTCGGCTTCCACCGCTTCTTCCTGCGGCTTGCGATAGTCCTTGAACGCCTCGGCGGCAAGGTCGACGGACAGCGGCTTGTCGTAAAGTTTGGAAAGGAGAATCACTTTGTTCAAAAGGCTTTCCATCTCGCGGATATTGCTGCCCTCGCGTTGCGCCATGTAGGTCAATACGTCCTGCGGCACCTGATATTTCATGAGTTGCGACTTCTTCTGAAGTATCGCGATGCGGGTTTCGAGATCGGGCGGCTGAACGTCGGCGATGAGTCCCCATTCGAAACGCGTCCTGAGTCGCTCTTCGAGATCGGGAATCTCTTTCGGCGGACGGTCGGAAGCGAATATTATCTGTTTGTTGGTCTGGTACAGGTCGTTGAACGTGTGGAACATTTCGACCTGCGTGCTTTCTTTTTTGGAAATGAACTGAATATCGTCGATCATCAGCACGTCCGCGCTGCGGTACTTCTCGCGGAAATCGACCGTGTTGCCGCCTTTCGAGCGGATCGACGCTATCAGTTCGTTGACGAACTTTTCGGACGAAACGTACAGCACTTTCAGATGCCGGTTGTTCTTCCTTATGTAATTGCCGATCGCGTGCATGATATGAGTTTTGCCCAGTCCCGCGCCGCCGTAAATGAACAGCGGATTGTATCTCTCGCCGGGTGCTTCCGCTACCGCTCTCGCCGCGGCTACCGCAAAGCGGTTGCACTCGCCCACGACGAAATTGTCGAACGTGTAGCGCGGATTGATGAGAGTTGCGTCCATGCGAGGAACGGCAGGCTCGTCGCTCTTCTTTTCTTCCGCGGCTTCGACGGCTTCGGCAAGCGAGCCGCCTATGCTCTCCACCTCTGACGGCGTGATCACCGTGATGTCGGAAAGGAGCGGATTGACGGATGAAAGCACTTTCTTTATCAGCGGGCGAAGATTATTGTTGATCGCGTCGCGGTTGGCTTCCGTCGGCGCAAGCAAAACCAGCCGGTCGTCCTCTACGTCGAGCGATTCGAGCGGTTTTATCCACACGTCGAAACTGATGGCGTTGACCTCGGTTTCAAGTATGGGCAGCATATCCTGCCAGATATCTTTTGCTAAGTTCATTTCTCCTCCTCCCGCAACTTCGGCGGCGGTAGTTTGTCTCTATAATTAAAGATTATTATCGGTGTTATAATCCGAGATTTTCTCGATCTTATTATTGCCTTCCCCGAGGGGGAAGGCTAATAAAAACAACAACGTAGGACTCATCCTATTCTTTCTTCGCCTTTTCGTATTCGGCGTAAATCCCGGACTTGGGGCGGTTCCTGTCGGCGGCGACGCGCTTTACGGCGTCCATCTTGCTAAGTCCTTCCGCGATATACTTTTCGACGTGATCGGGAATCGGCAACGCATTCAGCGCGTTTTCCTTTTCCTTCGCGCCCTCCACCACGATCACGAACTCGCCTTTTACTGTAAACCCGGGAAAGTCCGCGAGACTGCCGCGCACGACTTCTTCGTGAAGTTTGCTGATTTCCCTGACCACCGCGGCTTCTCTGTCTCCCAGCGCCGATTTCAGAAAGTCGAGATCGGCGGTGACGTTGTGCGGCGGCGAATAGAATATAAGCGTCGCCGTAAGGTCTGAAAACCTTTCGATAAACTTTTTCCGATCGGATTTTTTCTCGGGCAGAAAACCGCACATACAAAACGTCGAAGTATCCAGTCCCGACAGCACGACGGCGTTTATCGCGGCGCAAGGTCCGCTGATAACCGTGTATTCCAGTCCGCGCTTTATCAGTTCGTCGACGAGGATTTTTCCCGGATCGGAAACCATCGGCATGCCCGCGTCGGACACGAGCGCAAGATTCTCGCCTTTTTCCAGCCTGTCCGCGATATACCCCGATTTTTCCTTTTCGGAAAACTTCTGGTACGACACGAGCGGTTTTTTGATGCCGTAACGCTCCAAAAGTATCGCCGTCCGCCGCGTGTCCTCGCAAAGTATCGCGTCGACCGAGTTCAGCGTTTCCACCGCGCGGTAAGTTATTTCGCCGAGATTGCCTATCGGCGTTGCAACGATATAAAGCATTTCTCTCCTTTTACACCACGGTGTCGACCACGCGCTCGGGCAGAATTTCGATGCCTTCTCTGCCGTCTTTCACGCATTTCAGCATAATAAGATGCGGCGGTTTATGGGGTGCGGGAATCAGCGTTTGTAGCACTTTCGGTTCCAGCCGCTTTTTCTTGCACTCGTAAATTATTTCGGCAAGCCTGTCCGCCCGGTGAATAAGGTAAAACCTGCCGCCCGGTCGCGTCAGGTAAGCCGCCGTTTCCGCCACTTCGCGAAGCGTAACCGCGATTTCGTGCCGCGCGAGCGCAACGGATTCGTTGCCGATTTCCGCTCCGCCGTCCTTTTTGCGGTAAGGCGGATTGCTGACGACGATAGTCGCGTACCCCGGCGAAAAATGCTCGCGCACGTTCTGCATGGGCGCGTTCACTATGTCGCAAACGCCGCCGAGTCCGTTCATTTCTATGCTTCGCCGCGACATTTCCGCCATATACGGCTGAATTTCCACGCCTGTGCAGCGTATGCCTTTCTTGCCGCCGAGAAGAAGCGTGATTATCCCCGTACCGCTGCCGAGATCGACCGCGCGGTCTTTTGCTCCGCCCGTCACGAAGTTGGCGATTTCCACCGCGTCGCAACCGAAACAGAACGCGTCCGGATTCTGAATGATTTTCAGTCCGTTTACGAGAAGGTCGTCCGCTCTCTCCCCGTCGCGCAGGTACGCGTCGGGCGCGGCTTCGGTGCGATTATGCGCTTTATCGGTTTCCGTCAACCCTCGATGACCTCGTAAATACCGTCGAGATTGCGGTACTTCTGGTCGCTGTCCAGTCCGTAGCCGATGATATACGCCGGGCGCTCGAGCGTGAACGCGACGTAATCGGCTTTGGCATCGGTCTTTCTGCACATAGGCTTGTCGAGAAGGCACGCGATGCGGACGTCGAGCGGATTCTTCGCCGCGAAATACTGGCGCAGATACGCCACGGTAAAGCCCGAATCCACTATGTCTTCGACAACGAGAACGTGCTTGCCCTCGACGTTTTCGCGAAGGTCCTGAATCAACTTGATTTTGCCGGTCGTGGCCATCGAGCCCGCGACGAGCGCGTTTTCATAACTCGACAGCGTGACGAAATCATACACCACGTTGTCCGACTTGATCTCTTTCATGAGGTCGGTGTAGAACATCACCGCGCCGCGAAGCACGCACACGCAAACGACGGGCTTGTCGTCGGTATAATCTTTCGCTATCTGCGTGCCGAGTTCTTTTACTCTCGCGCGGATGGTTTCTTCGGTGTAAAGCACGTTTTTGTTAAGTCCCATTGTAAATGTCCTCCGTGTATTAGACGCCGCTTAAGGCGTTTTCGGCTTAAACTATAAATAATCGTCGCGCTAAACCGAATAAATCAGTTCCAGCGCGTTGACCGTGCGATCTGTGATCTTCGCGTCGTCGGAAATTTCCACGCCGAAAATCGCGAGTACTTTATCATTATAACACAAAAGCGGCAGTTTGTCGCGTTTTCTGAGCGGAATTTTGCGATCGATAAGATATTCTTTCAGTTTTTTGTTGCCGCCGCCGTATGGACGGAACTCGTCGCCCTCTTTGCGCGAGCGAACGACCGCGCCGTCGGGTATTCTGTCGCCGTCGATAATCAGTTTCCCGCGGATCGGCTTCGGCTCGACCGACGTAATCTCGATTATTCCGTCCATAAACGGCGTAAACCCGGGCGCGAACGGTATTTCTTCCGCTTCGGTTCCGTCGGGTTCGTCCGCCGTAAAGAACGCGACCGAGCCGTACTCTTTCGCAGCCGAAAGTCCGCCGCCGAGATCGACTCTCGCCCCGTTGTCAAGTCCGGTCAGCGACAGCACCGCCTCGACTTGTTTTCTGCCGAGATCTGTCGGGTATCCCGCACGTTTCGCCGCCTCGAAAACGTAACGCGACGCAAGCGCGAACGGCGTTTTCAGCGCGGTTTCTTTGATATAAACCGCATCGTCGTCGATTTCGATATTGCCGTCAAAGTCGAGAAACGAGCGTATAAACTCGTCGTCGCAGGCGGCGTTTTCGCTGAGCGCGTTTATCGCGGCGTCCGGCGAATAACGCTCGCTAATAACCGGAATCACGCGATTGCGGATAAAATTACGCGTATATCTATCGTCGGCGTTGGTTTTGTCCGTCACGAACTCCACGCCGTTTTCGCGGTTATACCGCTCTATTTCGGCACGCTGTACGGTGATCAGCGGGTGGATAAACTCCCCGTCCGCCTCGCTCATGCCGATAAGCCCTCTTATCCCGGAACCGCGAAAAATGTGCATCAGCACGCCCTCGGTGCGATCGCCGGCGTTGTGCGCGGTGAGTATCTTGTCCGCTTCGCCGCGGCTTAAAACTTCCGAAAAAAACGCCTTCCGCGCAAGCCGCGCTTCGGTTTCCTCGCTCCTTCCGCTCGCCAAACAAAGCGCGGGAATATCCACCGATTTTCCGATAAATTTCACGCCGTAACGCTTTGCCGCGGCTCGCACGAACTCGCTGTCGCGGCGCGACTCTTCGCCGCGTATTCCGTGCTCGACATTGAGAACTATAATTCTATCGGGCGGAAAATACTTCGCCGCAAGATCGAGCATACACATGGAATCCGCGCCGCCCGACACCGCCGCCGCGATTTTCTCGCCCGGCGCAATCAGCCGCGAGAACACCGAAAAAGCCGCGTCGGGAAGTTTTCCCACGACGTCTTTCCCATGCCCGGCATTGCTTTTTTTCGCCCCGCCCGCAAGTTTATTATCGATTTTGTCCGTATCGTTCGGCATACTATGAATTATAAAATAGTTATCGCTTTTTGTCAACCGCTTGACTTGTCGTAGCCGGGATTATAATTAACCATGACATAAAATCGAACTCTCTCTTTCCCGTTCCGCTCCGTCATTCGGAGCGAGGCGGCACGCCGCGCGTGAAATCCCCTGCATGGAGCGAATAATTAACCTTATCCCCCACTCATAACAAAAAAGCCGCGGCTTTTACCCGAAACCGCGGCCTTGAAATTGCGTTAAAACTACTGTCCGATCGCGCCGATAGTGTTCATGAATTTATCGAACGCCGCAACGCCCGCTTCGTCTTTTTTGAACACGGCGGTGTTGTCCAGGATACACTCGCAAACGCGGTTTACCTCGTCTTTTACGTTGAGTTCCGCTTCTTTTGCCGTATTCTTCGGATTCTCTTTCATGAGTTTCTCGATCATGTCGGCATGGACTTTCATGTCGTCGCTAAGCGCCGCGCGCGAATACCTGACTTCGCGGGTAAGATACTTCTCTACTTCGGCGAGTTGACGATCGAGTCTGCCGGGAAGAATAAACAAGCCCATAGCCTCGATAAGCCCGATCGACTCGGCTTTGATGTTCTGATACTCGGGGTGGACGTGGAAAATGCCGTCCGGGTACTCGTCGGAAGTGCGGTTGTTGCGCAGGATAAGTTCGACGATGTACTTGTCGCCTGCCTTTCTCGCGATCGGGGTGACCGCGTTATGCTGCTCGTCGCCCTCTTTTGCGATAACGCCTACTGACTCGTCGCTGTACGCCTTCCACTGCTCGATAATCTTGCCCGCATACTCGGCGATCGTCTTTTTGCTGTCCGACTCGAGGCGGATAACCGAATTGTACCAGTCGACGATATAGGTGTCAACGTAGGGGTATTCCGCGCTCTTGTATCTCTTTAAGTTGGGTGCTTTATGCATCGGAAGTTGTTTCAGTCCGCCCTGAAAATGGTCGTGCGAGAGAATCGAGCCGCCAACAATGGGAAGCGCGGCGTTGCAACCGATAAAGTAATTCGGGTTATAGTCCACAAAATCGAGAAGTTTGCGTACCGTGGACGGATCGACTTTCATGGGCGTATGCTCGCTGTTGATTGCGATGCCGTGCTGATTGAAGTACGCGTATGGCGAAAACTGCCAGAACCAGTCCTCCCCGTCCAGATTAAGCGGCACGGTGCGGAGATTCTGACGGTAAACTCCGTGCCCCGCATAGCCCTCGTTCTCCTTGCAGATAATGCAGGACGGATAGGTCGCGCTTTTGGTCTTTAACAGTTTGGCGGTGTCCTTGTTGTTCTTTTCGGGCTTGGAAAGGTTGATCGTGATCTCGAGTTTGCCGCGGGTGGCTTTGGCTTCCCAGTGCTTGTTCTTCGCGATCTTCGTCTGCTTGACGTAATCGTTCTTCACCGAATAATCGTACAGCCAGTCAAACGCCTTTGCAGGGCTGGTAGCATGCAGGTTGTCGAACATGTCGACCACTTCGCTCGGCTTGAAACTGACGATATCCATAATGCGGTCGCCGAATTCCTCGCGGTTTTCCTCGCCGATGATGCCGTTCTCCACCGCGTAATCGACAATGGGCGCGAGAACTTCGTCGGGGCAAGTCATCTCGTCGATCGCGTCCACGTCGGTTTCGTACTGAACGTAATCCTCGAGTTTAAGTTCGTTCATGAGTTTGTTGCGGGTATAGATGACGTCGAGGTCATCGAGCAGCAGATGCGACTGCGCGTACTGCAACAGGTTTTCGATACTAGAATAAATAATCATTGATATATCTCCTTTTATATGGATTTACTTTGTTAAACGCGGGGCAAACCGCCGTCAGCCGCGCGGAGCGACGACAGAAACGTAACGTTCGATGTCAAAGAACTTCCACGGCGTCTTGTCAGCGGGCGGGTAAGCCACGAACACCATGGGCATTTTCGTCGTCGGGTGATAGAACCTGAGTTCATACGCCCACAACGCAAGGTTGTGTCCCTTCGCGAGAGTGTCGCCGCCGTAGCGCGCGTCGCCGAAAATCGGCGTGCCGATATGCTGAAGTTGTACCCGCGCCTGATGCGATCTCCCGGTGAGAAGTTTGATATCGACGAGTGCGAGTCTGGGCGTGGTTTCGAGAACCTTGTAGACGAGTTCGGCGCGTTTCGCGCCCTCGATCGGCGCGGGAACGACGGCAACGCGATTATTTTTCTCGTCCTTGATTAAATAATCCGCAAGATGCGCCTGACGGTCGCGCGGCGTACCCACCGTGACCGCAAGGTAACGTTTTTCAAAACTGCCCTCGCGGATCTGTTCGGATAATCTTGCCGCGGCTTTACTCGTCTTTGCAAACGCCATAACGCCGCCTGTGGGACGATCGAGTCTGTGAACAAGCCCCGCAAACGCCTCGCCCGGTTTGTCGTGCGTGCGCTTTATATAGTCCTTGACCATAGTGAGAAGGTCGCGGTCGCCCGTCGAATCGCCCTGCGTGGGTACGTTCTGTGGCTTCAATACCACCAGAAGATGATTGTCCTCGTATAAAACCGTAAGTTCTTCGTTTTGCATTGTTACCTCTTGAAATCCGGTTGCCGCGGTCTTATTTTCCGCGTTTCCACAGTCCGCTGCAACCGCACGGAAGTTCGATTTTGCCTTTCGTTTCGTCGGTGACGGGAAGCGTGAGTTCATACGCCTCTATTCTGCCCTTTTCGCCGTGCATGGACAGCGACAGCACGTTTTTGATGACGGTGGGCTGAAGCCCCGTAGTATAACTGTTGATAAGGTAGAACAGCGGCTCGTCCAGTACTTTCGCCACCAGCGTCGCCAGTTCGTAAAGACTGTCCTCGAGTTTCCAGGTTTCGCCGGAGGGACCTCTGCCGTAACTCGGCGGATCCATAAGCACCGCGTTATAAGTTTTGCCGCGTTTGAGTTCGCGCAGAACGAACTTTTTGCAATCGTCCACGATATAGCGGATACCGTCCGCCGGGCAGCCGCTGAGTTCCGCGTTCTTACGGCAGCGGTCGACCATGCCTTTCGCCGCGTCAACGTGAGTGACTGTCGCGCCGGCGTTCGCGAGCGCGACCGACGCGCCGCCCGTGTACCCGAAAAGGTTAAGTACTCTGGGACGCTCTTTCGCCGATTTTACGATCTCGCGCATCTTCGCCCAGTTCTCGGCTTGTTCGGGGAAAAGCCCCGTGTGCTTGAATCCCATGGGCTTGATTAAAAATTTGCAATCTTCCCAGCCGATCTGCCATTCGTCGGGCATGTTACGGAAGTATTCCCACCTGCCGCCGCCGTCCGACGAACGGACGTAACGCGCGTTCAGTTTCGGGTATTTCGACAGGTCGAACGGAGCCTCCCAGATCGCCTGCGGATCGGGACGAAGCAGGTAAACGTTTTTCCACCTTTCCAGTTTTTCTCCGCCGCCCGCCGCGATTATTTCGTAATCTTTCCAACTCGTCGTCATCAGAGTTTTACCACGCCGAGCCCGACTTGCTTACCGTTGACGTCGCGTTTTTCGAGATCGGCTTTCTTTTCTATCTTGTCGGCAAGCACGTCGCCCGCGATTTCGTCTTTGTACTTTTCGATAACGGCGTCGATTTCCGCGTCGCCGTCGTAGTAAAGCGCGATATGGTCGGTGACCTCGAATCCCGAATCCTTGCGCATCGTCTGCACTTTGGACACGATTTCGCGCATATAGCCCTCTTCGACGAGTTCTGGGGTGAGCGTCACGTCCAAAATTACGGTGATGCCGCCGCCCGACTGCACGGAATAACCTTCTTTATTGAGCACGGTAACAAGCACGTCGTCTTTTCCCAGTACTATCTCGTCGCCGTCCGACGTGAACGAATACTCGTCCGCGTCGCGCAAGCCCGCCACTACCTTTTCGGGGTTTTCGGCAAGGTAAGCGCGGATTTTACCCAGTTTCGCGCCGTATTTCGGTCCCAGCGTTTTGAGTTGCGGCTTGACGGAATAGGAAACGTAGTCGCCCGCGTCGCGCACGTACTCGATACGTTTTACGTTGAGTTCGTCGCGGATAATCGCGAGCATATCTTCGGAAAGTTCGCCGACGTTATCGCCGCAAAGCAGAATTTCGTTAAGCGGCTGGCGATTCTTGACCGACGCGGCGTTTCTTGCGGCGCGCCCGAGCACCGCCGCTTCTTCGGCGACAGCCATACCCGCTTCGAGAGCGTCGTCGATATAGTTCTCGTCTGCGACTGGGAAAGAAGTAAGGTGTACGGACTCCGGTGCGGAAGCGTCCACCGAGCAAACGATATTGCGGTAGATTTCCTCGGCGATAAACGGCACGAAGGGCGCGGTAAGCCTTGCCGTGGTTTCCAGCGCGGTGTAAAGCGTCATATAAGCAGCCTTCTTGTCCTCGGTCATTTCGCTGCCCCAGTAACGTTCTCTGCAACGGCGGACGTACCAGTTGGACAGCTTGTCCACAAAGTCGCCTATCTCGCGCGCTGCCTCGGTGATCTTGTAGTTTTCGAGCGAGTCGTCCACGAACTTAATAAGCGAGTTCATTGCCGACAGAATCCACTTGTCCATGACCGACAACCTGCACTCGCCGAGCGTATATTTCGTCGGATCGAACTTGTCGATCTCGGCGTAGAGAACATAGAAAGAATAGGTGTTGAACAGCGTGCCGAGGAATTTTCTCTGCACTTCGCTGACCGCCTCGCCGTAGAAACGCGAGGGAATCCACGGGCTGGAATTAGTGTAGAAATACCATCTCACGGCATCCGCGCCCTGCTTGTCGAGTACCGACCACGGATCGACGACGTTGCCCTTGTGTTTGCTCATCTTGATGCCGTTCTTGTCGTTGACGTGACCTAAAACTATGCAGTTTCGGAAAGGCGCTTTGTCGAACATAAGCGTGGAGATCGCGAGCAAGGTGTAGAACCAGCCGCGTGTCTGGTCGACCGCCTCGGAAATGAACTGCGCGGGGAAAGTCTTTTCAAACTTGTCCTTGTTCTCGAACGGATAGTGAAGTTGTGCAAACGGCATCGAGCCGGAGTCGTACCAGCAGTCGATGACTTCGGGCGTGCGGTGCATGGTCTTGCCGCACTTCGGGCATTTGACGGTGATCTTGTCGACATAGGGTTTGTGAAGTTCGATGTCGCCCTCGATACCGCCCTTCTCTTTCAGTTCGGCTTTGGATCCGATCGCGATCGTTTCGCCGCAGTCGTCGCACACCCAGATGGGGAGCGGCGTGCCCCAGTAACGCTCGCGGGAAAGTCCCCAGTCGATGACGTTCTCGAGGAAGTTGCCCATTCTGCCCTTGCCGATCGAGTCGGGAATCCAGTTGACGGACGCGTTGTTTTTCAGGAGTTCCTCTTTGACTTTGGTCATGGAAATAAACCAAGTCGAACGCGCATAGTACAATAGCGGCGTGTCGCAACGCCAGCAGAACGGATAACTGTGCGTGACGGTCAGCGTTTTAAAGAGTAATCCTCTCTCTTTCAGATCTTTCAGTATCAGTTTGTCCGCGTCCTTGCAGAAAGAACCTGCAAACGGCGCGCCTTCCGTCATATTGCCGCGGTCGTCCACCATCTGCACGAACGGTAGATCGTAACGTCTTCCGACGCGCGCGTCGTCCTCGCCGAACGCGGGCGCGATGTGTACGACGCCGGTGCCTTCGTCGAGCGTGACGTAACTGTCGGTCACCACGCGGTAAGCGTTCTTCACTCCCTTGTAGCACGCGTACAGCGGCTCGTAGGTAAGCCCTTCGTACCCAGTGCCTTTCTTTTCTTCGATAACGGAATATTCGCCCTCGTTAAAGAAAACGTGAACGCGCTCTTTCGCGAGAATAAACCTCGCGCCCTTGCTCTCGATCTTGACGTAATCGAAATCGGGATTCATACACAGCGCCACGTTGGACGGGAGCGTCCAGGGCGTGGTCGTCCAGGCAAGAACATAGGTTTCTTCTTCGCCCTTTACCCTGAATGCGGCGACGGCGGTTTTTTCTTCTACGTCCTTATACCCTTGCGCGACTTCGTGCGACGAAAGCGCGGTCCCGCAGCGCGGGCAATACGGCACGATCTTGTGTCCTTTGTAGATAAGCCCTCGGTCGAAAATGTTTTTGAGCGACCACCACTCGGACTCGATGTAATTATCGTCGTAGGTAACGTAGGGGTGTTCCATATCCACCCAGTAGCCCACGCGGTCGGACATCTTTTCCCACTCGGTCTTGTACTTCCACACGCTTTCCTTGCATTTACCGATAAACGGTTCTATGCCGTATTTCTCTATATCCTGCTTGCCGTCCATGCCGAGTTGTTTCTCGACTTCGAGTTCGACGGGCAGACCGTGAGTATCCCAGCCGGCTTTACGCGTGGCGTGATAGCCCTTCATCGTCTTGAAGCGCGGGATAATATCCTTCATGACGCGCGTGAGAATATGACCGATATGCGGTTTACCGTTAGCGGTCGGCGGTCCGTCATAGAACGAAAACTCTTCGCCGTCCTTGGTTTTTTCCAGCGTTTTCTCGAAAATGCGGTTTTCTTTCCAGAATTTCAGTACTTCTTCTTCGCGATTGACGAAATTCATATCGGGATTGATTTTCTTATACATAAGCCTCTCCTGTGCGTTAATCGAGTCGTTTTTATGCAAAAGTCCCCGTGCCTAGCGTCGGCTTCGGGACAAAGGGCAATGCGCCCCGTGTAATGATATTGAGAGAAGAACAAATCCGCTCTTCTCTCAACCGCCTTACAAAAAAACTGTGCTTCCGTCTTTGATACGGTCTGCCGAAGCGTTCTCCCGACAGCCGACTTCTCCAAAGCTACCTTGTGGCACACGTCGTGGTCCGCTTAGTGCTGCTACGTCCCCGTCCTGACACGGTTCACGGTACGAAGTTGCACAAGACCTTGGTATCAACGCCACTTATACGGTAACGGACCTTCCACAGATCGCACCGGGGACGGCATTCA
Organism: uncultured Clostridia bacterium; assembly: GCA_934277845.1. Classification (GTDB taxonomy): domain Bacteria; phylum Bacillota; class Clostridia; order Christensenellales; family Pumilibacteraceae; genus UBA10677. The sequence continues at coordinate 3,456 of CAKQVV010000007.1, read as the reverse complement.
GCCCTACTGTAGCGGATTGTAGGTACAGGGCACCGCTGGCTCCCCGCCTAGCACAGTAATTTTATTATACAATAATTGCCGCGATTACGCAAGCGTTTTTTTGGTATAATTTTGTCGACGCGAAGTTTCAAAGGGAGAATTACATTCTAATAAAGAAACAATTATCCTAATTTAAAGCGTTGCGGGAGTCCGAGGACACAGCCGCAAGTGTCCTCGGCGACTTTTTTTCTTCGCTTGAAAAAAAGTAGCAGTCTTACTCGCTACAACAAGTAAGATTACTACTTTAAACCCAACTATTCTATCAAAATAAAAATTAAATAAAATATCCTATTAAAAAATTCGGATTACAGGGGCGAATTACCGTTCCTTATTTACTTCCCTTCGTAAACGTCGAGCGGATCGATATCCGCCATGGGCAGTACGCGCATGATCGTCACTCTTCTTCTCATAAAGATATGATAGCGTATTCCGTCGCGGAAGAGGTCGGGGCTGACGGCAATCTCTTCGGGCGTGGTGGCGGCGTGGGCGAGCGCGAAAAGTTCGCGCAGTCTTTCGACGGGCGGGATCTCGTCCTTGATGATCTGCCTGATTTCGTCCCACTTTTCCGTCACAAGGCGCGGATCGATCTCGTCGACGATAGTGTCCGGCGTATTGAGTTTCATCATGTCGGGCGTAAGTTCGGGACCGTAATGCTCCTTCACGTCGTCCCAGTCGATATGCTCGGGGTGCGCGTTCACCTTGTCGATCTTCGTGAGTTTGTGATAAATGTCGGCAACGACGAGCGTAGCCACGCCCACTTTCTTGCCGTGATAATCGGAAATCACGCCGTGAGTGAGTTTTTTGCACTCCCAGTAATGCGAAATGATATGCTCGGTGCCGGACGCGGGGCGCGTGCATTTAGCCAGTTGCATAGCGATACCCGTAAGCACCAGCGTTTCCATAATCGCCGCCGCGGCTTCCTCGTCGTGATCGGGCACTTTCGCCGCAAGCGAAGCCATGCGGTCGAGCGCACGGCGCACAAGCGCGGCAACGCGTTCGCAGTAATAATCGCCGTGCAGCAGCGCGGCAACGCGCCAGTCGGCAATCGCGATATATTTTGCCATGACGTCGCCGAAACCCGCCGCTTTCAGTTCGGTAGGCGCTTCCGCGAGAATCTTCGTGTCGGCGATGATGATACGCGGCTGACGGCACGGGTGCGAAGTCTTGAAATTGTTATAGGTAATGGGCGCGCTGTCCGAAGCGAATCCGTCCATCGACGGCGCGGTAGCGAATATCGCGAACTGCTTGTTTTTGCGATAGGACGAAAGGCGACAGATATCGTTGACCGAGCCGGTACCGACGGACAAGCAGCCGTCCACTCTTTCGAGTTCGCGTTCGAGTTCTTCGACTTCGCGCATGTCGGCGACCTTCATGCTGTCGTAAACGCGCAGTTCGACGGTGTAACCCGCCGCAAGCAACTGCTCGTAAAGTCCTTTCGTCACTCTGAACGAGTTGACGTCCGCAACCATAAGTATTTTCTTCGGGAAAGCGTGCGCGGACAAAATTTCCGCAACCCTGTCGAGATTCCCGTGAGCGACTTCCAGTACTTCGAGATCGAAATCGTGTTTGTGACCGCATTCGCAGCCGGCAAATTCCTTGCGTAAAGCGTCAAGATCCATTTTATATTGCCTCCGTAAAAGTAAATTCGGTATCGCACGAAAAAATCGCGACAACGCAAAACCGAAGTCTTGCAATCACCGCGACTCTCAATACTCTTATGCGATAACCGTAAACCACCGATATTATTCTATCACCGACGAGCGTCATTGTCAAACGCCGACGCGGGATACGGTAAAATTTCACGATTATTCTTCCGTCTTTTCAGCCATCGACGCCGCAATGCGGTTCTGAAGTTCGTCGAGAGCGTTGAATCCCATCGATTTCAGGCGGTGATTGCGCGCCACGACTTCCAGTATAACCGAGAGATTGCGCCCGGGTTTAACGGGAATGACGTAAAGAGGCAGTTCGGTTTCGAGCAGCGTGTAGAACTGCGCTTCGTCGCCGAGACGGTCGTACTGTTTGTTCTCGTCCCAGCGCTCAAGCCGCACGACGAGATCGACAACCTTGGACTGACGGATCGCGCCCGCGCCGTACATCGCGCGAATATCGATGATTCCGATGCCGCGCACTTCCATAAAGTGTCGTATATTCTCGGGAGCGGTACCCACGAGCTTGTCCGAAATGCGCTTTATGCACACCGCGTCGTCCGCGACCAGCCGATGCCCGCGCTGAATGAGTTCGAGCGCGGTTTCCGATTTACCCACGCTGGAATTACCCACGATCAGCACGCCTACGCCGAAAAGATCGACGAGTACGCCGTGTATCGTTTCGGTAGGCGCGAGAAGTTCGTTGAGATAAATGCTTATCTCGTTCATGAACGCGGTCGAGCGCAGCGACGAACGAAACACGTTCCTGCCGTACTTTTTCGCCGCGTCCATAAGTTCGGGGATCGGCTCGAGCACCGTGGTCAGCACAAGGCAGGGAAAATCGAACTTACACAGGTTTTCGCAGGCGATCACGCGCTCTTCGTGCGTCTTATGTTTAAGATACGATGTTTCCTGCTCGCCGATGACCTGCACCCTTTCCGCCGAAAAATGCTCGTAATATCCCGCAAGTTGCAGCCCGGGGCGGTTGATATTGAAGGTCGCAATGTGCATTTTGCGACGCTTGCCCTTGTGCAGTATTTCGAGGTTAAGCCTTTCCGCAAAGTCCTTGATGAGGACGTCGGTTTCGTTTTCCTGTAATTCGGTAATAAGCGGCATTATTCGTTCCCTCCGCAAAATTTTTCTATCACGGCTTTCACCGCGCCTTCGTCGTTGGTGACGGTGACGTAATCCGCCGCGGCTTTTACGTCGCTGCGCGCGTTGCCCACCGCCACGCCAAGTCCAGCGGCTTTCAGCATGGAAATGTCGTTCTGGCTGTCGCCGATCGCGATCGTCTTTTCGACAGGCACGCCGTAAAGCTCCGCGACTTTTTTCAGTCCCGCGCCCTTGCCGCCCGATTCACTCGCAAATTCGAGAAACGAAGTACTCGACATATAATGGTCGACTTCGCCGAAGTCCTCTTTTTCGCACTCGGCGCAAATCCGCTCGGCGTCGGCGGGATCGACGACTATCATTACTTTCAGCACCGGCAGTCCGGGATGCGCTTTGAGATACGCGCGAAGATTGCCCACGGTTTTCAGCGGCGCGGCGGTAAGCCTGTTGTACTCAAGATTGATTTCGTTTTCCTCATTGATATAAACGTAATCGGCATCGTAGAAATGCGTATAGAGATTAAACTTTTCGGCAAACGCCAGAATTTTATCCACCGATTCGTGCGGCACGGTGCATTCGTACAGCACGTTGCCCGCGGTGTCGGCGACGTAAGATCCCTGAAACCCGACTACGGCAATCCTTTCGCCGCTCAGCCCCAGAT
>CAKQVV010000006.1 GCA_934277845.1 uncultured Clostridia bacterium | reverse complement strand
TCCTCGCTTGACGATTGCGGTTTTCGGGCATAACCATACGATAAGCGTCAACGCGACTAATATCCCGGGGATTATCATGAACAACGCTAATTTCGGATCCAGCGGAATCAACCAAGCAAATCCGATCGCACACACAAGACTTGTGCCCAACAACCCGAATCTGGTGTATTTAGTGACGTAATGTTTTGCAACTACTATATTATTTTTATCAAGTTTCTTTTTCACTTTCTGTTCTCCGCTTGTATTATACAATACTTCACGGCAAAAATCAAGGGGTAACTTATTGTTGCCGAAAATAGTTCATGCGATTGACACAAGCGACTCAAATATAGTACTATATAGTCAACGGTCGGCATTTTTCGATCGGACAGTAACATCAGGAGTACGAGTATGAAAAGAAAACCGGGAATTATCGCGGAGTGCGTTGACGGCGAAGACAGTCTTGTTTCGCTCGACCGCATTGCCGCGGCGGGATTCGAGAGTACGTTTACGGGAAGATACGATCTTCCGTCGGTGGAAAAACTTGTCGGCAAGTGCGCGAAACTCGGGCTGGACATGGAGTTTATTCACGCGCCGTTCGGCGGCATAAACGATATGTGGCTGCCGGGCGACGGCTATAAAAAGATTTACGCCGGCATGACACAGTCGATCGACAGTGCGGCGACTGCCGGCATCGGCGCGATCGTGGCACATATCAGCAGCGGCTGGAAAGCCCCCGGGATTTGCGACGAAGGCTTAAATCGTTTCGACGCGCTCGTCGATTACGCGGCGAAAAAGAACGTAATCGTGGCTTTCGAGAATCTGCGCAAGGTGGGCAACGTGGCGTACTTCGTCGACCGGTACGAGTGCGCGGACAACGTGAAATTCTGCTACGACTGCGGACACGAGCATTGCTACACCGAAACGGTTTGTTTCCCCGATATTTTCCGCGAACGTATGATTTTCACGCATATTCATGACAATATGGGCAGGGACAAAAATAATCCCATGGGCGATCCCGACATGCACGTTTTGCCATTCGACGGGAACATCGATTACCGACGCATGATGCGTAAACTCGACGAATACGGTTATCGCGGTTCGCTGATGCTGGAAGTTTCTACCGCGCCCTATCCGGGCGTCGATCCCGACGCGTTCGTCCGCGACGCTTACTCGCGCATCGAAAAAATCTCGAAAATGTAATCGATCCCGGCTGAATCCGATACGAAAAACCGACCTTGCGTTCAAGGTCGGTTTTTCCCGTTCATACTCTCTAAATACTCCGCGGACTGTCGTCCGACGTTTTATTTACAATTTATCTCTAAGAAAAGAAATTAACGCTTTGCCACGGATTTCGCCGTCTTAGACATTCGGGTTTCATATAAATTCAGTCAATTTCTCTGGCGAAAGCGCGTTTGCCGATTTCCGCAAGATCTTTTGCGTCGGGCGGGAGCGTTCCTTCGCGCATGCAGGCGGCGGTGCCGTAAATCATGGCGGTACGCAACGATTCGGCAGAGTTTTCACCGCGCGCATAAGCCGCGATAAAGCCTGCGATCGAACTGTCGCCCGCACCGATCGTGGAAATCACTTTCACGTCGGGGGCGTTCGCAGCGAAAGTACCGTCCTTGCACGCAAGTACCGCGCCTTTGCCGCCGAGGCTGATCATCACGTTTTCGATACCTTTGTCGCAGAGTGTTTTCGCGATTTTCGCCGCGCTCTCCTCGCCGTCTGCGGTTACGCCGGCGTAATCCGCAATCTCCTCTTCGTTGGGCTTAATCAGCCACGGACCAGCCTCGACGAGGTCGGACAAGGTAAACGATTTCGAGTCGATGACGCTTTTAACGCCGTTTTCCGCAAGTTCACGGATGAACGCGATTAGGCTCGCTTTGTCGGTGCCGTCCGGAAGTCTGCCGGTAAACGTCACGACCGAGCCGGGTCCGGCATACTTTACAACGCATTCGCGCACGCGGTCGGTAAAATCTTTATCCACCGAAAATCCTTTGAAACTCACGCGGGTTTCGGGGGCGCCATCGGTGTGCACGGTTATGTTCTCGCGGATTCTTCCCGGTACTTCGATTTTTTCGTAACGAACGCCGTCAGCGTCGAGTTTTTTCAGAAACTCCGCGCCGTTTTCCGATCCGATCGCCACGACCGCAACGTTGTCGATTCCGCTCGCATTAAGCGCACGGGAAATGTTGACGCCCTTGCCGCCCGCGTCGAAAGCGGTTATATCGGCAGAATTTTCGCGGAACGGCTTGAATCCTTTTACGTAGCAATGCAGGTCGAACGCCGGGCACAATGTCAAAGTAACGATTTTCATGATTTACTCCGTCTGTCGGATGTTATCCGTTACGCGTTAAGCCCGGGCGCGTGGTCCAGTAAGTAACGCTCGGCTTCCGCATTCCACAATCCGCCGTGTTTTACGACGAGCCGGTGAAGTTCGGCGTACATGGGATCGGTTTTGCCCAATTCTTCAAAGTCTTCGAGCGCGACCAGCGGAAGGTCGAGCGCGGGATAGCAAACTTTTTTAAGTCCCGACGGGTGTTCCATCGCGAAGACGGTTTCGGGGACGGCTTTCAGTCCCAGAATATGCGACACGAGCGCGCCGCCGTTGACCGTCTTGTTTTCGAGAAGTCCGATCGTGTCGACGGTGTCCTCGGGAATACTGCCTGCGGTACCCACGACGTGGATTCCGTCATAGTGAATACGGTAAAGATTGATCGATCCGTCAAGATGATGGACGGCGGGACCTGCGAAGAAATTGATGCAACCGTCCTCGCGGCAAATGCGCTCCGCCATCGTGAACAGCGCGGGGATCGGCACCATGACGAACACGTCGTCGAAACCGCCGTCCGACAGTTTTATGAGTTCTTCCTCGGGGTTCTCCATGCCGGAAGTATTGACGTAGACGAGTTTGGTGCCTTTTTTAGCCGCCGCTTCGGGCGAGCACTTCTTCTCGGCATAGGCAAGGCGTTCGGCGTTCACGTCGGTGACGACCGCGAGCGAAACCTGACCATAGCCGGGAGCGAGTTCCGCGGTACCTATACCCATAGGTCCCGCGCCGCCGAGGATAGCGACCTTGCCGCCTTTTTTCGCGCCGTCGAAGCGCGTGTAGGTTTCGTAGTCGGTGTGGTAAAGTCCCTTGTAACCGCGAAGTACGCAGCCGAGCGACTCGACGAGCGAGCCTTCAAAGTAACTGTCGCCCTCGTAATGCACGAGACAACCGCGATCGAGCACGATTTTCGGGACGACGACGTAGGTCGAGCAGCCGCCGATATAGCGATAGGAATAGCCGGGATCGTAACCGCTTTCGAGTTTCAGCGCGGGTTGAATAACAGCGCACTGCCCCTCTTTCCAGCCGCTTACGTTCTTGCCGACCTTGACGATTTCGCCGCACATTTCGTGTCCGATGATGACGGGGTGTTCGGCGATATCCGGGGGTACGCGCTTGTGCGCCGTACCCTGCTTGACCGCCTTGTACGTAGACGCGCATTGCGAGTCGGTGACTATGCGCATGAGTATTTCGTCGTCGGTAATCTCCGGTAGTTCAAACGTTTCTATCCTCAGGTCGTTCGCGCCGTACAGTCTTACTGCCGTTGTTTTCATGTTTTATTCTCCTTCGGCTCTTTTCTTTTATGCCTTGCGACAGTCTAAACCTCGGGTTTAAGACTGCCGGTAGTTTCTATTATTTCCGCGCCGGATTGTTCTGCTTTTTCGCGCTCGTCATCCCGGGACAATATCCACACGCCGAGTTTGCCATAGCGTTTTGCACGGGCGCAAACTTCCGCGCTTAGTTTCTCGCCCTTGAACCAGCCCGTCATCTCGTTGTCATAGCACACCCAGACGTAGAGTTCGCGATCGCCGGCGATTTTTTTGACTTCTTCGAGTTTTTCGGGCGCAAGATCGCCGTCGTAGTGAATCGCGCCGCGCGTCGTGTGTCCAACCGCGTAGCGCACGAACCCGGGCGTATTGCAGGTGAAACTCACGTCGGCGTGGCTTGCGTTCGCTTCGCGGAACAGTTTTTCTTTCATTTCGTCCGGGAATCCTTGCCACACGTTGTCTATCTTTATCGGCATATTGCGTTTTACCGAAAAGTCCAGCGTTTCCGAAAGAGTCGGCGCTTTCTCGCCGCGGAACTTCTCGTCTTTCCACAGCCCGAAATCCAGCGCGCGAAGTTCGTCGAACGTCATGTCGGAAACGTTTTTATCGGGAGCGGGACTGCCGTCCGCCGTTCTCCCCGTCCTGCCGACGGTGCGGTCGTGGTGCATGACGATCACGCCGTCTTTCGTGTACTTGGGATCGCACTCGACGATTGCGTAGCCTTCGTCCGCAGCAGCGTTAAAAGCCGCGAGCGTATTCTCCGGATAGTCGGTACTCACCCCTCTGTGCGCCTGTAATTTTACTTTCATCGTATTGCCTTCTTTTTCCATAAAGCCGTTTGTTTTTTTATTCAAGTATATAATAGCGCAAATGGACGAAATAGTCAATCCTCGCCGCGCAAAATAATCATTCATTCACGATTTTGATAAATTCACCGCCGAAAATCGTTCAAACGTTCAATGTTTGATTGACTGACGTGGCGTTTTCGGGTATAATCGGATATAGAAAAACTTTCGAGGGCGAGGTAACTGATCCCATGATGAAAGAACGCGAAAAGGAAATTCTCAAAATACTGATTTCCGAGAAAAAAGCGGCGGTCAAAGATCTCGCCGCACGGCTTTATTCAAGCGAGCCGTCGGTGCGCCGAAGTCTGAACGAACTGGAAAAAGAAGGTTATCTTCGCCGTACTCACGGAGGGGCGGTCTTTATCGCCGACGCGGACAACCCGAAGATCCCGTTTGCGCTCAGAGAGTACGAGGACTACCGCGAAAAAGAAATCATGGCGGAAGAGGCGGCGAAATTTCTTGCCGACGATACGCTGGTGATGCTGGACGGCGCGTCGTCGTCGCTCAGACTCGTGCCGTACATCGCCCGTCGCCGCAACGTGCGCGTAGTGACAAACGGACTGAGCGCGCTGATCGAACTCGATAAGTACGGCGTACCCGCGATTTCCACGGGCGGCAATCTTATTCCCACTCTCCGCACGTTGTCGGGACAGGACGCGCTGGACGCGATCTCGCGCTATAACGCCGATATTGCGTTCTTTTCATGTCGCGGACTGAATGAAGCGGGCGAGGCGACGGACATTTCCATCGAAGAAAATATCGTGCGGCGCGCGATGATGAAGCGGGCGAAAAAATCCGTGCTTTTATGCGCTCACGAAAAGATCGGCAAGACTTACTATCACAAACTTTGCGACGCGGGCGAACTTACGGCTATCGTCAGCGACCGTCCGCTCCCCGCGCCTGTCGCAGGGCTTACTGGCGCTCGAATCAAATAATTCCCGAAATCAACGCAATATAAAAAAATATGCACCCTCTAAAGCGTCCGACATTTGTGGTGCATATCTTATATCAAAAAAAAGAACGAAATTTACTCGCCTGAATTCAAGATTGTATTATAACGGATAGGAATGGATATAGAGGAATTTGTGAGCGTTAAAGACAAAACGTGACACGATTACCATAAAACCGCGCTGAATCTAATGAAAACGCTTCATTTACGCGGAAAACAGAGCAAGGACGGCAAATACCGTTTTTTTTGCACTAAACTGTCGGAAAAGCGGCGGACAATCTACAGCAAAGAGATTTTCATACAGATAAACCGTTTGAGAAACCGACAACCGACGTATCGGTCATATATTGTTCTCCTGAAGATTATTTTTCGTATACGCTTTTAAGCGTTCTTACAAACAAGTCGGTAATTAAATCCATGCCTTGCTCGTTGGGGTGCAAGCCGTCGCTCGTGTATTTCGAATAATCGTACCCGTCGATAGCGGCAATATCCATTCGGATTTAATTACCCACAGCGTAAAATATTGATTGTCGTCAACAGCCGTAACCGTACCTACGGGCGCGGCTATTTTGGTAATGCGTTTGCCCGAAAACAGTTCCGTATCCTTGTAAGTATACGGCGCAACGGTCATATTATCCGTGAAAGCAAGCGTGCTTATGGGATATTGTTTTTCGAATTTTTCTCCGAAAGAGGCGTTGTATTGAATTTTAGCGGGTTTTACGTCGGTATTTTTTTTATGCGTTAAAAGGACAATAAGTAATCCTCCGCACAAGACAATTACGAATAAAACGACCGCCGCAGTCACGATTTTATTTGTTTTAGTCATATAAATCTCCCCTGAAAAGTCTTGAAAAAGCCGCTTCTTCGCGCTTTTTGGTCGTTTCTTTTCACTTATTGCGCCATTACGCCGTCAATCACGTTTTATCACGGGATATTCCGTCACGTCGTGCGGTTTTCTCGTCACCCACGCGCCGCCGGTAAAGTCGGGAAACGCGACGGGCGCGCCGCCGAGCGCGATCGATTGTTCGGAAAGAGCCGAAACCGCCATCCAGGACGCCGCGTCGTAAACGTCGACAGGCATTTCCGTGCCGTTCAGAAACGCGTCGATAAATTTGCGGAACTCGATAAAATCCATGCCGCCGTGACCGAGTTTTAACTGTTCTTCGGTGATGTCGCGCCACTCTGCGGGCAGGTACCGCTTGTATTCGTCGGCGTTGTTCATGAAGTGTCCGAGCGTGAGATGCGGTTCCCAGTACTTGTGCCCCGAGCCGTCGTCGAGAATAACCATGTTGGCTTCCTGATTGCAGGTGCCTTTCGTGCCGCGCACGGTAAACTCGCGCGAGTAATAACCGGGCAGCGTGGTGTTGAGCGTAAGCGTGATAGTTTCGCCGCCGGCGCAGGTGATTACGGTGGTGATCACGTCGCCCTGACGGAATTTTGCGCCTTTAAGCGCGGGATCGGGGTTCTTGTCCGAATAGGAAAACTCGGTAAGCCCCACCGATTTGGACGCGAACGACGAGAGCGAAACCATACGGTTGCCGCGGTTTATGTCGAGAAGTTTGGCGATCGGGCCCAGTTCGTGCGTGGGGTAATTTTCGCAGTTGCGGTTGCGGTAGTTTTCCAGTCTGTAATGCCGGTTCACGTTGCCGCCGAGGATTTCGTCGCGGAGATCATGGCTGTACGCGCCGTGACAATGCACGATTTCGCCCAGCACGCCGTTGCGGACGAGCGAGGTCGTCAGCATTTCAAAGCGGTCGAAACAGCAGTTCTCCATGAACATGAACGGCACGCGGGTTTCTTCCCACGCGGCAACAAGACGGTGACAGTCGTCGATATCGTACGCGCCGCCCACTTCCAGCGCAACGGCTTTGCCCGCCTTCATTGCGGCAACGGCGATGGGGACGTGTTCCGACCAGCAGGTGGACACAAGCACCGCGTCGACGTCGGACGATGCCAGCACTTCGCGGTAGTCGGTCGTACCCTTCGGTTTCACTCCCCTTGCCTTTTCCACTCTTTCGATTTCGGCGGCTATTCTGTCCTCATAAAGATCGCACACATACATAATATCCGCTTCGTCTATTGCGAGCAGCGTGCCCGTAAGTCCGCTTCCGCGCTGACCTAATCCGATAACCGCCATTTTTACTTTTTTCATTCTGCGTTTTCCTTTACGTTCGGTTTGTATTTTTAATAACTATATTATATTACGCTTTTACACCGAAATCAATAGATTATTTTTGCATAAAACTTAATAATATTGTTTTTTTCATTGACCGACGGCGCGGTTTCGGGTTATAATGGCAATATGGATAAAACACAAGAAAAATTACGGGCGGTGGACAAGATTTCCGAGCCGGTGGACACGCTGGAATTTTCCAACGTTTTTCTCACGCACGTCGGACTTCTCGCCGATCAGCCTTATCAGTACTTTACGACGGACAAACGCTATGACTACTGTATTCAGTACGTCGTGCGCGGCAAGGGCGAATTTTTTGTGAACGACGTGCTATATGCTCTCGGACGCGGCGCGTTGTTTTTGCTCCCGAAACAACGGTATCATTACTACAAGTCCTACGAGGTCGATCCGTACTCGTACTACTGGGCGTGTTTTAACGGCGACGGTTTCGAACGATTTTTGTCGGCGATCGGACTTACCGAGGATAATCCGGTTATTTTTCTGGGCGAAAACAATGATGTGGAAAAGTCTTTTGTTCGTCTGACGGAACTTGCGCCGGAAAAGAACAAGTTCGCTTCGCTCGAAACGCTGTCCGTTTGCTATCGGCTGCTTGGCGCGATCTCCGCCGCGCTCCCCGCCCCGCGCGAAGAAACCTCGCCCGTCCGCAATTCCTCGGTCAAGGCGGTGACCGATTATATCGCCGAAAACTATATGCGTCCCATCACTCTCGACGACCTTGCGCGCGTCGCGCACGTCGACAGGTGCTATCTCGTCACGTTGTTCAAGCGGCACACAGGCGGCGTTTCGCCCATACGCTATCTTATTCGTTACCGGGTGTCGGTTGCGTGCAAACTGCTGGGCGAGGACTTGTCCGTGACGGAAATCGGCGCGCGGTGCGGTTTTTCCGATCCGACTAATTTTTTCGTGCGATTCAAGCAGGTGACCGGGCTTACTCCGTCCGCCTATCGCAAAACAATGCTGCCGGCGCGGCACTAGCGGAACGCGACGCGGCTTCGTCACATAAAATTATACGGATTTGCAAAAGCGTAAACAAGCGTTCGCGGCAGAGTTGACAAAATGCTTTGACGCTGATATAATTATTGAAAGTTCCGTAATTCGGGAGGCTAATCATGAAAAAATTTTTTAAGTCGCTGGCGTCGTACAGTTGGGGCGTTCTGATGTTCGCCGTGCTGTTCCTCGCCGCCGGCATCTGTCTGATCTCGTTTCCCGAGGACGCGCTGCCCAAAGCCGTTCTCACGATTTCGATCATTACCATAGTTTACGGCGTCGTGGAAGTTATTCTCGCGCTGACCGACAAGGAACGCAAGGCAAAGTTCTTTTTCTCGCTGCTCGGTGCCGCCGTCGCGCTGTTTTCCGGTATTTTCCTGCTGATCAAGCGCAACGACGACGCGGTCGCTTTGCTGGCGTTGTTTATCGGCGTGATCGTGATGATCGACGGCTCGTTCAAACTTCACACCGCAATCATGTCCAAACAGGTCAAAAACGCCGCGTGGTGGATCGTCCTCGTGCTGGCGGTACTCACCGTCGCGGGCGGATTGTTCCTGATTAAATGGCCGCCGGCTTCCGTCAAGGTTTGCTCCGTCATCATGGGCATTATTATGATCCTGGACGCAATTCAAAACGTTTTCATTACCTTCTACGTCCCTGCTGTCGAGCGCAAGCATAAAAAAGCGATACTTGCCGAAGTCTCTGCCGACGCCGAGCCGATCGAAAATGTGGAAGCCGCCATAGAAAATGCGGAAGCCGAAGCCGATCGCGAAGAAGTCGAAGCCGTCGCGGAAAAAGCAAATAAAACCGAGGCTAAAAAGCGCGGTTTCTCGCTGTTCGGTAAGCGCAGGAAAGCCGAAGCGATCGAGCCGGATATTGAACCGGACAATGACAACGCGACCGATTCCGTCAACGCCGAGCCGGACATCGATATGCCTGCCGAACTTGGCGACAACGCTGCGGACGACGTGATCGAAACCGTGGTCGTTAAACCCGACGACGAAAATAACGAAAACTGACGGACAGATTATTATTTGATATTATCGGAAAAGACAGTCGCCAAAAACGCGACTGTCTTTATTTTTGCCGGGGTGATTTCGTTTTTTTTTGTGATTTTATTATAAGGATAAAAACGGTCGATACCTCAACCGAGGTAAGCGCCTTGGTCGAGAAGCGCTTTTTTGAGGTCGGCGTAGGGAACGTTCACGGCGGATACGCCGGTCTTGCACGCGATTGCCGCGGCGATTCCCGCCGCCTGCCCCATCGCCAACGATGGCGTCATTACGCGCACCGCGCCGTGAGCGAATCTGTCCGCGGAAACGTTTTTGCCCGCCATCCAGAGATTATCGAAGTCTTTCGAAACTATCGAGCGGTACGGGATCGAGTAAGACGAAGTAGTTTCAGTGGGCGTATACACGACTTTCGTCGAGGCATGCACGTCTACGGTGTTGGACAAAATCACGATCGCGTCGTCGAATATCGTCGAGTTTAAGATATCGTCGTGACGGAGAACGTACTCGCCGACCACTCTTCTCGACTCGCGGATCCCGAGGTTATCCGACGACTGCAAAAGTCGGATATTTTCAAACCCGGGAATATACTTTTTGAGAAAATCGAATATGATTTTGACTTGCCGTCTGCCCTCGATTTCCGCTTTGGTGACAAGATCGGGGTCGTTCACGTCGAACGGCTCGTCGATCTGGCACATATTGACCGCGAAAATGTTGCCCGGTTGCTTGAAAATGCGTACTTTCTCGGTGCCGCAAGGGAACTCGCCGCGCTTACGCGCTTCGTCGATCATGTCCATATATCTGCGTTCGCGCTCGGGTAAAGAGTGATTGCCCATGTGAGCGGCGACCACCGCTTCGTCCACTCCGTCAATAAGGAAAAACGTTGACGGCGGCTGAAGTTCGCCGTTCTCGCCGCCGAACATATATTCCGCGCCCGCGCGATACGCAAGGTCCGCTTCGCCGCTGCAGTCGATAAACGCTTTAGCCTTGATTCCGTAAAAACCGTTTCTGGTCGCGAAAACGCACGAGGTCACTCGTCTGTCGGTTTTCTCCGCCGCCACAAGAAGATAATGGTATCTGAGGTCGATGCCCGCTTCGATACACGTTTCTTCCATGACGCGTTTCATCGCTTCCTTGTCGAACGGCGTAGTGCCGAGATGCCCGGAGTGAAACGGTTTGTACCCAGAGTATCCGTCCATTTTCCGACAATCCTCGGGCGGAACCGCGCCGCCCTCTTTCACAAGCCGTCTGACGAGATCGTCGAACGCCCCGCGGATTATTTGATTTTCGCCCATGCGGTCGTAGCAAGTCATAAACGGCGCTACGAGCCCAGCCGTGGCGCAACCGCCGAGATAGCCGTTCGCTTCGGCAAGAATGACTTTCGCGCCGCTCCTCGCCGCGCCCACGGCCGCGCCGTAACCGGCAACACCGCCGCCCACGACAAGCACGTCGCACTCAAACGTTTTTGTGATTTCGACTTCCATTACGATACTTCCTCCACGTAATTGAGATAAAAGAAACTGACACGCTTCGGTGTCGGTTTCTTTGAAACTAAAGACCTATTTTGATACGAAATGCACACCTTGTCACCTTTCCGTTAAAATGTTTGGAAATCGTTAAATGGTGCACACCGTATTTGCAGAAGATGCTGCATACTTCTAATCCGGACATTCCGGATCACCGGCTTCTTCGTTTCCAAGATATACTTTGTATGGTTTCCCTTGATAATAATTCATAATCTGTCGTCTTAATTTCGAAGGATACAAGGGCTGCAAATTAAGCGTAGAAATATCCAGCCATCCTATGCCGACTTGATTCGTATCTCCATGAAGAACAGCATCCGGCATGTTATCAATATATTCACAAGAAAAAATCAAATCGACACGATGAAAGGTTTCGCCATGAACACCTTCCACTACAAAAAGCAATTCTTTGCACTCTATAGCAATACCTAATTCCTCTGATACTTCACGGCAAACAGCTTCATTTAGCGTTTCTTCTGCTTCTTGACCACCGCCAGGCATAATATACCATTCTTCACCAGCATCTCTGATTTTGATAGCGGCCATTTTTCCGTCTTTGATGATAAGTGCTTTTGCAGAGTTTCGAATCCTCCTCATAATATTTTCCTCCGTAATGCTTAAAAGAAAAACTGGACACCCATTCGGATACGCAAATGTATCAAAACTGGTGTCCAGTTATGGTGCGAAGGACGGGACTTGAACCCGTATGGTTGCCCACACGCCCCTCAAACGTGCGCGTCTGCCAGTTTCGCCACCCTCGCACAGATGACTTGACTATTATACTAAAACCCGCGTAATATGTCAATCGATTTGACTATGTTTTACGATTTTTTGATGATTTTTATTTGGATGCGGACGAAACGAATACCCGTTTATACTCGTTCCTGATGCAGGAGATCCTCGCGGTCGCGGAAAGTCGCTCCCTCAGGATGACGTAAAAAAAGACAATCCCGAAAAGAAAAGCCTAACCGAAAAGAAGTTTGGCGGGATCGGACGGGATTTTATCGGAAAAGCAACGGAACAATTTCTTTAAGTCGACGGCGTTCTCGTCGCGCATTTCGCTGTTGCAGCCGAGCACCAGCGCGCGGGCTTCGGTCAGCATATCGCCGCCGCGGTTAAAGCGGTTGTCGCCGCTGCCGAGCGACACGTCGAGTTTACGGATATACGCCGGATAATGCGGAATACCGTAACCGTAACCCATGGACGAGGTCGGGCAAAGAATAAGTTTTGCGCCGCACTGAGCCATAAGATCCACATCGTCGCGGTCGAGGTACACGCCGCCCACTATCGTACCGCCGTCTAAAAGTCCTATCTTATGCAGAAGTTGCACGGGCGACAGGTGAAACCTGACGTCCGCCGCGCCCGATTCGTCAAGCGAATAGCCGGCGGCGCAAATCGCGCTTGCCTTCCCCGACAGCACCGCTTCCGCAACGGCATCGGTGAGATTGTCGTCGGTGAGAACGGGCAAAAACAGTCGCGGATAGTCGCAGTCCGATGATTTTCGGACGGTTTTATAAACGGTCACGCCGTCAATCCCCTCGAAACGACCGGGAAAAGACGATGCCACGGTAAACTCCGTAACGCCGCACTCTTTGCCACGGGCGATAACACCCGGATCGTCGGTCAGAATAAACGAATTTATGTAACCCATTTCTATTTACAATTTGGTCGCGAGGCCTTTCAGGTACTCGCGGAAACGCTCGCCGAACTCGGGATTTTTGAGCGCGAACTCGACTGTCGCGGTGGTCGCGCCCAGTTTATCTCCCATATCGTAACGCTTGCCGATAAATTCGTAAGCGTACACGCCGCACGTTCCGCACATCAGGTTGAGCGTGTCGGTGAGTTGGTATTCGCCGCCTTTTCCTACCGGCGTGCGCTCGATTTCGTCGTAAACTCTGCGGTCGAGCACGTACCTGCCGAGGCTGGCGTAACGCGAAGGAATAGCGTCGAGCGCAGGTTTTTCCACGATGCCGCTGCATTTGTGCGCTCTGCCGTCGCTCCCGGAAATCTCCGCGACACCATACTTTACGATGTCGTCGCCGTCGAAACGCTGTACGCCGAGTATCGGACAACCGAGTTTTTCATAGGCTGCGGCAAGTTGTCCCATGACCGGCTCGTCGCCCGTGATAAGGTCGTCGCCCCACGCAAGGCAAAACGGTTCGTCGCCCGTAAAACTCTTTGCGCGGTAAACCGCGTCGCCGCTGCCGAGCGGCTTTTCCTGATAGACGAACGAAATATCCGCGCGCGAGTAAATGCTTTTCAACATTTTTACGTACTCGTCTTTGCCGCAAGCGGAGAGTTTGTCTTCAAGTTCGGGGTTGGGCGTAAAATACTCGCGTATCATCTCTTTGTGGCGATTGATGACGATCAGAATATCCGTCATGCCGCCGTCGATTGCTTCGTTCACTATATAGCCGAGCACGGGTGTGTCGACTATCGGCAGTATTTCCTTGGGTACGGCTTTGGTAATAGGCAAAAACCTGGTGCCCATGCCGCCGCAGGGTATTACCGCCTTGGTAATTTCAGTCATAACTTTTTCCTTTCCTTTTCATTCCGCAGTGGCGGGTTTCGCGCTGTAATTTTATGCGCGGAAACGCAATGGCGTTACTCTTCTCCCGTCGCTCTCATATCGGACGTCCTCTCAGCCCTGTTTGTAAATGATCCTGCGACAGGTTTCGCAACGGCAATAACCCTGATTTTTCAGGTCGTTTTTCGCTGTGCCGGACAGTCCCATGCCGCACGCACCGCAAGCGGGCGAAGCGTCGTCGCCCATCGCCGGAACGAACGCCGGGTACTTGTTTTCGGCGGTTATCTGCTTGTAAATCTCAAACACTTTCGGCTCGACGTTCTTTTGAAGTCCGGCGAGTTTCGATTTGAGCGTTTCGTATTCCTTTTCTTTGCTCTTTTTGAATTCTTCGTACTTTGCTTTCGCGTCGGCGTAGATCGCGCGCGCCGCTTTGCCGGTCTTTTGCGCTTCGGAAAAATCCGCAATCGCTTTGTCGGCGTTGTTTTTCAGCGCAGCCGCTTTCTTTTCCCACTCGGCAAGCGCGGCTTTGAGCGTTTCGAGTTCCTCTACCGCGGCTTTTTCGGCGTCCTCGTCGAGTGTGCCTGCGGTGAGTTCCGCTATGATTTCTTCGACTTTGGCGGCATTCGTTTTCAGGTATTCGAGTGCGCCGTTATATGCGTTCATTACGGACTCGGCAAGTGCTTCGGACTCGCCGACCGCCTGTTTCGCGGCGTTGAACTCGTCCTTTTTCGCCTTCATCGTCTTGTAATCCTTGTTCCTGACTATCTCGTCGTTGAGTTTTTTGAACTCTAGGTCGACTTTCTGATACTCTAACAATTTGGTGAAATCCATAATATCCTCCTGGGCGGAACTTCGCGAACGCGCGTTCCGTTCCGCCGTGTTTTGTTTGGTTGTCGCGCGTTAAACGCGCGGTATAATATCCTTTTCGGACACGAAGATATCGAGTTCCGGAAACTTCTCCCGCAGTTTTGCCGCGAGTTTCCCGATATAAACGTGTTCCATGGCGTAATGTTGCGGCTCGATGAGCGTGAAACCGCGATCAACGGCATACACCGCGACGTGGTGTTTTACGTCGGCGGCAACCAGACAGTCCGCTCCCGCATCGATTGCAGCGTCGATATATTTTACGTCGCCGCCGCCCGCGCCGTTTATCACGGCAACGCGACCGATTGCAGCGTTTTTATCGCCGACTATTCTCACGAAATCGTCGTGAAAAACGTTTTTGCAAAGTTCGCCGAGCTTTTCTGCCGTCGTTGGTTTCCTAAGAACGCCCACGCGTCCCATACCCGCGCCGGGCTGACCGAACGGGCACATAACTTCGACGTCTTTAAGCGCAAGCAGTTCGGCGGCGTAATCGTTGATGCCGTCGGGAGTAAAGTCGAGGTTGGTGTGCGCGGCGTAAATCGCGACGCGGTTTTCTATCGCTTTTACTACTTTGTCGCCGGTAACGTCGTCGGTGGTGACGGATCTGATCGGCGCGTAAATCATGGGATGATGCGAAACGATGAGTTCGGCACCGAGGGCGATCGCTTCGTCGATGACCGCGCGAGTTGCGTCCAGACAGCACAACACTTTCGTGACGTTGCTTTTACGCTTTCCGACGAGCAATCCGACGTTGTCGTATTCGTCCTCTGCCATGTCGGACGCGGGCGCAATAACGGAAAACGCGTTTATAACGTCATTTACGATTGCCATAACAGTACATCCTCCGTCATTTTCAGTCTGATTTCGTTTCTCGGCGTGAGTTTGTAGCCGAGAAGTTTGTTCTTCAATTCTTCCGCTTTTGCTTTAAGATGCGGGTTTTTCTCGCGGCAGAACGCGCCGAATTCAAGTTCGGTTTCGTTAAGCGTTGCGCCCACGCCCTCTTCGGCGCGGATAAAGTCGTAATACTTTCCGCGATCGTAAAAGCAAAAGTCATTCACTATTTTATAGCCGTGCGTGACGAGATACTCGCGAAGTTTTCTTTGGTCGCACTGCGCGCCGAGTATCAGCGCGGGACGGTAACCAAGCCGCGATATAAGGTCGACTATTTTGCTGCCGCCCATGCCGGCGATGACAGCCTGCCCGACTTTTTCGTCGATAGCGTCGAAACCGTCGCTGACGATAAACCGCACGTTTTCGTACCCGGACATAAGCGCACGGGCTTTTGCAAGCGATTTTTCGCTGACGTCGGCGGCAATGACGCGGGTTACTCCGTGATCGAGCGCATACTTTGCCACGAGCCCGTGATCGCATCCCACGTCCGCAAGCGATTCGCCCGGGCGGATCAGCGAGCAAACTGCTTCGATACGCGTCGTCAATCGATGAAGTCCTTTAATTTTTTGCTGCGCTGCGGGTGACGAAGTTTACGGAGTGCCTTGGCTTCGATCTGACGAATACGCTCACGGGTTACGCCGAATTCCCTGCCCACTTCTTCAAGGGTTCTGGGATGTCCGTCGTCGATGCCGTAGCGGAGCCTGAGTACCATTTCCTCGCGCGGGGTGAGCGTATCGAGGACTCCGAGAAGTTGCTCTTTGAGCATGGTGAACGTGGCTGCGTCCTGCGGCGCGCTGACGTTCTGATCCTCGATAAAGTCGCCGAGGTGACTGTCTTCTTCCTCGCCGATAGGCGTTTCGAGCGACACGGGATCGAGAGCGATGCGCTGGATTTCGCGGACTCGCTCTTCCGAAACGCCCATTTCCGCGCTGATTTCGGCGGGCGTCGGATCTCTGCCGTATTTCTGGACGAGCAGTCTGGTCGTGCGGGTGAGTTTGTTGATTGTTTCCACCATGTGCACGGGGATGCGGATCGTGCGCGCCTGATCGGCTATCGCGCGGGTTATCGCCTGACGGATCCACCAGGTGGCGTAGGTCGAGAAACGGAAACCTTTGGTATAGTCGAACTTTTCGACCGCCTTCATAAGACCGAGGTTGCCTTCCTGAATAAGATCGAGGAACAACATGCCGCGGCCGACATGACGTTTTGCGATGGATACGACAAGACGGAGGTTCGCTTCGCTGAGGCGTTTTTTTGCTTCTTCGTCGCCCTGCGACATGCGATGAGCGAGTTCGAGTTCTTCGTCGACGGACAACAGCGGAACTTTGCCGATGTCTTTTAAGTAGACTTTGACCGGATCGTCGATGGAAACTTCGTTCATGATCTGATCGATGTCGTCGTGTATAAGGTCGACGGTATTGTTGATTATCTGAATACCGTTCTCGCCGAGGATCTTGAACACCTCTTCCATTTGCTCCGCGTTCGCTTCGCACTCGACGGCGAGTTTTTCGCCCACTTCGTCATAGGTAAGGTGTCCGTGGATCTTACCGATCTTGATGAGGCGTTTGATTTCATTCTCGATTTTTTCGCCGATTTCCTTGTGCTCGGGCGGTGCGTTGACCGGTTCGATACCTTTGTCGCAAAGCGCGCTGAGAACGTTGTCGATGTCCTCGGGCGCGGGAGTACCGCCACCGAACGCCGCGTTCACGTCGTCGTAGGTGATTTTGCCTTCTGTCTTGTATTTTTCGTTAAGCGTTTTGATGATTTTGTCTAATGCTTGTTTTTCCATAATTCCTCGCGGACGGCTCTGCCGTCTCTTTCGGTTCTGTATAAATATGCCTGAATTATTTTATTATTGACTGTTTTACGCTTTGAAATTCTTTTACGCGCTGTAATAGTTTCTGATCGGTTTACTCAGTTTCGGACTACGTAGTTTTTTTAATGCTTTTTGCTCGACCTGACGGACGCGCTCGCGGGTGATGTTGAATATCGTGCCCACTTCTTCCAGCGTTTTCGGTCTGTGATCGCGCAATCCGTAACGTTCGATTATTATAGCCTGTTCGCGCGGTTCGAGCAACGAGATCGCGTCGTAAATGAGTTCGCGCAAAAGATTGTTGACGATAATTTCTTCGGGCTGCGGCGCGTTGTCGTCGGGGAGTACTTCCCGAAGCGTACCCTCGCCGTCTTCGCCCATGGCATCGTCAATCGATTTCTCTTTGAGCATGAGTACCTGATAGCGAACAACTTTTTTCTCGTCTATTCCCATAATCCCGGCAAGTTCTGCGCTCGACGGCGTTCTGCCGTTCTTTTGCTCGAACTCGACGGACAGTTTCTTGATCCTGTCCATCATATCCTTGATATAGCCGGGAATATGCACCGGATGCGCGAGGTCGCCTATCGAACGGGTGATCGCCTGACGGATCCACCAGGTTGCATAGGTCGAAAAGCGGAAACCCTTTGTGTAATCGAACTTGTTTACCGCGGTCATAAGACCGAGATTGCCGAGTTGAATAAGATCGTCGAAGTCAAGTCCCCTGCCGAGATAACGTTTTGCGATCGATACGACGAGTCGCAGGTTGGCTTCGGTGAGTTCGTCCTTTGCCGATTTGTCGCCCTCGGCGGCTTTTTGCGCGAGTTCCTTTTCTCTCTCCGGAGTGAGCAGTTCCACGCGCCCGAGCGACTTTAAGTACGTTTTGGTCGAGTCCTCTCCGGCGTAGGTTTCCTCGACGTCCGCAAGCACCGGCTCTTCGCCCATGACGAGCACGTTTTTAGACGCGAAATACTCGTAAGCGTCGTCGACGTCCTTTTGCGACGCGTCGCAGTTGATTGCGAGCGCGCCGGTGACTTCGTCCGTCGTGAGATAGCCTTTTTTTCGACCTCTCGCGACCAGAACTTCGAGTTCGTCTTTAACGCTCTTTTTCTCGGGCATAATTTCACTCGGATCGGTGATTTTATTCATTACTTCCTCCGTTTTTCAGATTTCTGAGCAGTCCGTCCGTCCTGGCGATTTCCGTCAGCAGGCTGACGTTTTTCGTCGAGGCGTACTCTTCGGTAAGGCGTTTTTTCTCCGCCGTCAGGTAATCGATCTTCAGTTTGTTCACGCATGCGCGATACTTCGCTTCGTCGTCGCCCTGCATGAATTCGTACTCGACGATTTCGTTCACCGACGCGGGATCATACTCGCTGTACAGTACCGAAACGGAAGGTATCGCACCCGCTTTGTATTTTTCGACGGCACGGGAGTAAATCCCGCGATCCACGTCGCTCGTTAAATACGGGTACACGTCCTCTCCGTAGTCTACATACGGCATGCCGTGAGCGGCGGACGCCACGACGAACAGTTCCGCTTTGTCCCGGATGATGCCTTCGTCGGGCTTTTTCGTCTCCGGCGGCTCCGGCGCATAGTTGCGCTCTTCTTTGACGACGGAAATGTCCGCTTGCTTTCTAAGCGCGTCCATCGAGTAACCTGTGGCGTCATGCACGATCTTCATGTATTCTTCCTGCTCGACGGGATTTTCGAGTGCTTTGACGACTTTCATCGCCTCTATCGCGTAGGCGGCTTTGCCGTCGGGCGTCGCAAGGTCGAAACGATTTTTAAGATAATTGAGCTTGAATGCCGGCAACGGCAACGCTTCATCGAGCAATTTCGCGTAAGCCTCCGCGCCGCGCTCTTTTATAAGATCGTCGGGATCGAGTCCGTCGGGAAGCGAAACGACCTTGACGGAAAGTCCCGCGTCGCGCAGTATATCCAGTCCCCTGAGCGTTGCGGTCTGCCCCGCGGAATCGCCGTCGTAACTTATGTACACGTTGGTCGAATAATTGCGGATAAGTTTTGCCTGAGCGAAGGTGAGCGCGGTGCCCATGCTGGCGACCGCCGTATCGAAACCCGCTTTGTGGAGCGCAAGTACGTCCATGTACCCTTCGGCGATGATCACGTTGTTCACCGGTTCGCGCTGTTTCTTTTTCTTTAACAGGTTGATCGCATAAAGCGTCCGGGACTTGTCGAATATGGGCGTGTTGGTGGAATTCCGGTACTTGATCGGAATGTGCGTGCCGGGATCGATCAGCCTGCCGCCGAACGCAACCACTTCGCCGAGATTGTTTATTATCGGTATCATCAGCCTGCCGAAAAACACGTCGTACCAGCGGTCGGCTTTCTGCTCGATAAGCCCTGCCTCTTTCATTTCCGCGCGTGTATAGCCTTTGCCGAGCAGGTAATTTATGATTTCTTCGCCGTCGTAACTTGCGCCGAAACCGAAACGCGTAACGAGTTTTGCCGGAACTTGTCGCGCTGCGAGATAGTCGCGCGCAAGTTTTCCGCGCTCGCCGTAAAGGTTCTCGTGGTAATGCTTTGCCGCGTCGCGCATAAGAGAATACAGCCGTTCGCGCTTTTCGCGAGAAATTCCGTTTTCGCCGGCTTTGGTCTTATCGAACCTGGGCAGTTCCATTTTCGCTTCGTCGGCAAGAATTTTTACGGCGTCGATAAAGTCAACGCTTTCGATCTTCTCGATGAACGTAATCGCGTTGCCGCTCTCCTTGCAGCCAAAACAATGATAGAATTGCTTGTCCTCGTTGACGGCAAAAGACGGTTCGGTTTCATGATGAAACGGACAGCACCCCCAAAGGGTTCTGCCCTTGCGTTTCAGCGGGACGTAACGCGAAATCACTTTCGCAAGATCCGTCTTTGCCAAAAGCTCTTCTTTCCATGCTCTGAAATCGTTACCCACTCTGACAGCCGTTGCCTCCTAGAATTTCGACCAGCTTTTAGGGACGGTGATGTCCTCGTAAACCCTGACCGCAAACTGATCGCTCATCATCGAAATATAATCGCACACTTTTTGCTCGGGCGTGCTGTTCATCTCGAGAAATTCGCGCGGTATCTTGTCTGTATGCGAGTAGAAATACTCGTACAGGAATTTAATCATGTCTATCGCCTTGCCCTCTTCGGCTTTTGCCACCGGCGAGCGGTAAACCGAATCAAACAAAAACTCCCTGAGCCCCATTATATCGGTTTTGAAGTCGTCCGACGGCTCGACAACGGGTTTAGCGAAACTGTTTTCTATGACGTTCATGACCATGGAATCGATGCGCTTACCGTTGTTTTCGCCGAACTTGCGACGGTAACGCTCGGGTATATCGGTGTTTTTGATCACGCCGCCGCGAATCGCGTCGTCGATGTCGTGGTTTATGTAGGCGATGCGGTCGCTCCACGCCACGACGTGTCCTTCGAGCGTTGACGCGTTGCCGCGACCGGTATGATTGAGTATGCCGTCGCGTACCTCGAACGTAAGATTCATGCCCTTGCCGTCGTATTCGAGCACATCCACCATGCGAAGCGACTGCTCGTTGTGACAAAAGTGCGTGAACGAACTCAACGCGCGTTCGCCCGCATGACCGTAGGGCGTGTGACCGAGGTCGTGTCCCAGCGCGATCGCCTCGGTAAGGTCTTCGTTGAGCCATAGCGCACGCGCAACCGAACGCGCTATCTGGCTTACTTCCAGCGTATGGGTAAGCCGCGTGCGGTAATGATCGCCTTCGGGCGCAAGAAAAACCTGCGTTTTGTGTTTAAGTCTACGAAACGCCTTGCAATGGATTATTCTGTCGCGGTCGCGCTGATACTCGGTGCGCATGGGACTTTCCTCGATGGGTTCTCTGCGCCCGCGGGTATCTTTGCTCTTCGCCGCGTACGGCGAAAAGTACCGCTCCTCTATTTCGTAAGTCGTCGATTTATAATCGCGTTCTCCGGTCAAAACAATCACCCATTAGATATTACAAGCAAATTTTCTATTTTGCAAGTATTTTCGCGCGGTATCGGGCAGGAAAGTTTTGTTTTTTTTGATAATTAGGGTTAGTTTAACTATCACTAATAATTTTTGCGGACAATATGACGGCTAATTATGCGTTAAACTCCGCTCCGCGTACTTCTAGTACGCGTTCAGTCGTTTGCCTTTAATTATCTCGTCATCTTGACCGCAAAAACGCTTCGCGCCTTAAAAACTTGGATTTTTCGACGATTTCGTGCGTTGGGTTGCGACGGCGTACCGGGTGTACACCTAGCAACCCAACGTGCGAAAGCGCGGAAAAGACTGTTTTTAAGGTTACTGGTGATGGATAAACTAACCCTAGGTAATTTTTCGGATAATTCCGCAAAAAAGCGGTTTTTTACTTATCGTCGCCGCCTGTGTATTTCGAGGCGTAACCGCGGTTGGTCCCGGGGCGCAGGTCGTTGGGGAACAGCACGTCGGTCTTGATGTCGACGACGATTTTCTGGAGTTTTTGCGTCAGAAAATACGGATTTTCCACGTCGAGAATAACCGCCGCGCCGGATCTGCCGTTGATATAAATATCGCCCACTTTCATTATCTTGTCGATGATTCCCACTTTGAGATTCACGCTGTCGATGTCGGCGTAATAAGCGTTTTTGAAGTCGATACCGATAACGCCGGTGCGGACAATTACCCGCTTGTTGGTGAACGCGTACTCGGTGTTTTTATGGCGGCGGCTTGCGGTGACAACGTTCGCGATCCATATCCACACGGGGATCAGGTGAAACACGAGGAACACGCAGAAGAAAACCTTGAACATCGTGGGAATATGCTCGCCGTAACTGATAATCATGCCGATGAACACGCCGTCAAACGCCAGAAATATAAGCGCGATCGGCAACATTCTGATCACGGCGTTCATGATAAACGCGGACTTTTTAGGTTTGCCGCGCCACAGCACCTGCTCGTCGTCGCCGATGATCGCGTCGATAGTGGTCGCGTTCTTGTCTTTTTCGTCGGGAATAAAATATTTTTCGTTAAATTCACCCATAAGTATTCAGCCTCCTTGTGCGTTTAAATAGTAGTCAAACTTCCGATAATTAACCCTAATTTTGCGATCTAATTGTCGTCGCCGGTTTTTTTCTTTTTGTCGAGATTGCCGAGTATTTCGTCGAGCGTATCGGGCGTTTCTTCGTCTTTTTCCGACATTCCCATGAGATCGTAGAGAAAATCGTTGAAGTCGTCCGTCGTATTTTTCTCTTCTTCCGATTCGCGGTCGATCACCTTTTTCGTCAGTATATCCGTCTGTTTCGGCTCTATCGTGGAATAAAATCCGTTCCGGTCGTCGGAGCAAACGATAAGCCCCAGTTTTTCCAGTTTTTCGAGCGAGCCGCCCAGCCTTTTGCCGTCGAATATACTTTCGAGAAGTTCTCTGCTCGTTCCGTTATACGACCGGATCTTTGAAAGTAAAGACACGTCGAACGAAACCAGTTTTTTCGCAAGCGAATCGAGGTCGGTCATCGGACGGCGTTCGATATATACGCCGTGCTTGTGCCTGAACGCGCGGATTTTGTCCTCGTCGTAATCGATCGCAAAACTTCCGTCGCCCGCGTCTTTCATTACGCCCAGCCCGGTAAGTTCGCGTATCGCGTCGAACGCATCGGTATAACTGCATTTCTGAGTTTGCCTGACGGACCGAAGCGTTACGGTTTTCTCGCTTCGCAATCGTCGAGTGAAAGTATGTACGAATTTTTCGTCCATTTATTTACCTCTTTGTCTCTTTGCCGTTTCGTCGAGCACATATCGCGCATAGGCTTTTGCCACGTTCACGCCGGTGACGCGCTCGAACGAATAAAAGAACGCGTTGGAATTGACTTCGCAGACGATCGGACCGTTTTTCCCGAGAAGCAAATCGACGCCGCAATAGTCGAGCCCGAGAATCCCGGCGGTTTTTATCGCGACAGCCGACTGTTCTTCGTCGGGCGTACAAGCCGTGCCGCTGCCGCCCGCGCCGATATTCGAGCGGAAATCCTTGCCTCCGGAATCGCGCAGCATGCCGCCGAGAACTTTGCCGCCCAGCACGATAACGCGAAGGTCGCGACCGCGGCTCTCATCGATGAATTCCTGAAATAGGTGCGGTTTGCACTTGACCTGTTCGGTAATCGCAATCAGTTCGTCGCGGTTTTTCGCAAGGCGGACGCCCTTTCCGAGCGAGCCGTAGGACTCTTTCACCACGATCGGATACGGAATAAGGCTTTCCAGCCGCCCGATAGTTTCGGGGGCGATTTTTTCCAACGGATCGAAGCAAAGCAGGCCCGGTACGGTTCTGACCAGCGGAACGCCGCTGTTTGCGAGCGCAAGATATGTAAGCATTTTGTCGTCGCACGCCTCTATTGCGGCGGCGGAATTGAAAACGCGTTTGCCCGTCCTCTCCAGCGCGGACAGGACGTACTTATCCTTGTCCCAGCAGATATAAAAGTCATAGCCGTCGAGCGCGTTCTCTATCCTGCCGTCCGCGACCACAACCGGCATGCCGCCGAGCGGAACTATATCCGCCGCAGAGTCCAGCGCGATCAGTTCGTCGCGTATTCGCTCTGCCTGATAGAGGTATTCTTTGCTGTTTAAGTATGCGTTTACGAGTATGCAGCCTTTCATTTTTCAGCCGTTCTTCTTTATGATCTTATAGCCGTTGCGTTTCAGCAGCCACGGCAGATCGTCCAGCATCTGATAGTCGTACTTGATGACGTCGTTGTCCGCTTCGCTCCTGCCGTTTTTCTCGCTCATTATCCTGCGGTAATCGAGAAGCCCCTCGAACGTGGTAATGTTGCCGTGTTTACGGCGCGCCAGCATTTCCTGCTTGTCGAGCGTCCTGATTTCTTCTATCGTCGCGGGGATATAACCCGAGCAAATCATGTATGCGTTCCAGCGCTCGTGTTCCTGTCGCGCGAGGTTGTCGCGCACCGAGCCGCGGACGAAGTTGCAGTCGCCGTAGTCGACCATTTTCTTGCCCTTGATCACTCTGCCGTCGTACACGATGGGATCGCCCGCCGTGTATTTTGCCATAAACTCTTCGGTGGCATCGACTGCGTTCGGATCGCGGCTGAGGTCGAAACCGAGAAGTTGAAGTTTCATTTTTATCGCAAGGCAGGCGTAAACGTTGGATTCGCGCTGTACCTGCTGCCAGCCGACGTACCACTTCTCGTTCGCCGCGCGCATGATTTCCTCGTCGGTCGCATTTGGATCGGCGTACTCGTAACTGTAACAGCAGTGTCTGTCCTTTGCCATGCGCTCGTTCTCTTCCGCAACGATGTGCCCGAGATTGTACACGGTTTCCGATTCGTTGGCGAACGCGAAATAACCGCCGCGCTTTGCGTATTTGACGTCGATCACGCCGTTCGTGAGTTTGCCCGATCGGATCTTGACGAAGATTCTTGTGTTGTCGCGCTTGCCCCACTCGCCCAGTTTTTCGGTGAGTTTTTCTGCAAGATCCAGATTTTCGAGGTCCGAGCCGCATGCGATGATAACATAGTTGTACGCCTTGTCCTTGCCGTTGTCGAGGTTGTCGCGAAGAGAAACGTAAAAATCGTTGTCGCCGACGTCGAGGCGGTAGAATTTTCTTCTCGCCGTAGGCTCGGGCACCGGCAGATAGTCCTTTTCATGATCGAGCATGTCGACGTAGACGCGGTCGTATCGGAGCAGTCCGTGGTTGAGCGTTTTGTCGTTGTTGGATTCTACCTTGTCATAAACGAAATAGTTGGTAAGTTTCGGCACCGCCACTCCGTTCTCTCCCTTTTGCATGAAACGATTGTTTTCCAGCATCGTCAGGAAAAGTTTACGGTTGGTCTTGCCGAATCCCAGCATCACGACGTTGATCTCGGCGTCACTGCGGATAAGTCCCGTCGAAGTGTCGAGTTGTTCGTCCGTCATGAACTCGGTGAGCGGGTGTTTGCCGCAGAAGTCCATTGCGATGAGCTTGTATTTATTGACGTAATGAACGCATCCGCCAGTCGTTTTCTCGTAGTAAAGAAACGTGGATTCGTTCTCGGGTTCGCCGAAAACGTAGGCATTCAGTCCGTGATCGTCGTCGACGGCAAAACGTTCCAGCCCGGATCCGGTGATTATATCCGCGATTTTGTCGCAATAGAAAAGATTTTTCGCGTCGTCGCCGAGGTTTATTATGACGCTCGCCGCACGGCGTGTGAAATTGCCGAAAAACCTGTACAAAAGCGTTGCGACGGATTTGCCCTTCATCTGCGCCACCGCAATGCGTTCGACGTATGCGAAGTCGCGCACGCTGTCGTCGATCTTGTCGACGAACATAACGACGTCCTTTTTCTTGCCCATCGAGCGGATGATCGCGCGGTTATTGTCGTTGTTGCCGATTATGACGTAAGCCTTTTTCGAGAACCCGGAAATCGCGAACGAACGCGTCGCGTTGTAGATCTTCTCGCGCAGTATAGTGCCTATAAAAGTAAAGGCGTTCAGCGTGACGAGCGCGTAGCAAACGAACATTACCGCACGGTACAGAGGATTTGCCGTCATAAGGTCGGATACATCGCCGTAGTTGTATTTGAGTACCACGACTTCGACGCAGTTTGTCGCCGCTTCCATCAGCGACTCGACCGCCGATTTGCCCGTATAATTTATGCCGAGATAAAAAAGCGGAAACGCGGCGATGTAGATAAGCGCGAACTTGCCCTTTTTGAAAGATTTGAGAAACTGTAATTTTTCGCTGCGGGTTTTGGCACGCACCTTGCCGTCGTCCGTCCCCAGAAAGTACGCCGCAATCAGCGCTCCGAAAAGAAGCACCATGTAGGCAAGGCAAAGTATAATAACGACGGTCATAATCGTCCCCTCCGTTTTGCGAGCCGCGATTTACGGGCGTGGTTTATTCGTTACTCTTGATAGATGCAAACAGGTCGTCGCGTGTCATTTTACCCTCGGCGAACGCGATGAGTTTGTCGTTGTATCTGTCCACGGTCTGACAGGTCATGCCCAACATGTTTTCGCACACGTCGCCGTCGGAAAATCCTCCCGTCCAGTCGTCGACAAGGCGGAACGTGATTGTGCCGGAATCCGTGTCGAGATCGAAACAACCCTGCATAATGCGATGATTGATCATTGCCACCGCTACCGCGCCTTCGATGATTTTATCTTTGGGAAGCGCGACGGGAAGCTGCGAGAACACGAGCGTGAGTTCGCGATCATGATCGAATACGAAATGCAGTTGCATGGGCACGTCGTCGCCCTGCACGCCCGTCTGGATAACCCTTTTGCCGCCGCCTATTCCCGTCGAATAGTTCCAATGCAATTTGTTAAGGCGTTTCAAAAACGCGTCGTAAGATTTTTGTGCCATTTTGCTACCGTCTGCCATAATTGTTCCTCCCGTTTGGCGTGTATTTCCGCCGTAACTATATAATATTACCACAAGTCCGCGATATTTTCAAGGATTTTACGAAAATATCGGCTATTTACTCCATTCAGATCGGGAAATCGAAGTCGTCGGTTTTCTTTTTGTTCTTGCCGTTGCCGGTGAGTTTGCCGTAAGTATATTTCGCGCTCGTGTAGTTTACGAGGTTTTTAGGCGCAAACCTGCGGAACGCATCGGGATTGTTGAATCCGACAAACTCGCCCTGCTCGGCACACCTGTAACTGCGGACGAACTGTGACAGAATCACGGGCATATACAGGCGTTTGACGTATATTTCGCCTTCTTTTATGAGATCGAGATCACTGACGGGAACTACCATCACTTCGGTCATCGAGCGATCGAGCGGATCGAAATACGACCTTATAGACGGCACCCACGTTTTTCCGCACTCGGCGGAAAATCTTTCTTTGGTGTCGCGACTTTGCGAGCCGAGGAATACCTGCGTGTTGCAGTTGTCGCGAATTACGGAAGCGAGTTTTTCGCCGTAGACGAGGTTGAGTTGATCATAGGACTGCACGAACAGGTGAAACCAGATGTTTCTCGATCTTGCGGTCGCGATCTTGTTCTCGAAGTCGGCTATTTTCGGAATATTGCAAAACTCGTCGAGCATGAAATGCAATGCTCTGGGCGGATCGGCAACGCTGACCGCGCCCGTCTTTTCCTCCGCTTTTAAGAGCATTTTGCGATACACCCAGTTGATGAACGCGCCCGCGATAATATAATCGCTCTTGTCATAGTCGCGGGTGGCGATGAAGATCGCGAACGGTTCGTTGTCGTCAATGTCGATCGTGCTGCCGGTGGTAAGCGCGAAAATATGCCCCTGCATCCACATGTTCATATACCCTTCGTACACGCCGCAGTAACTGCGAGAGGTGTTGGGCGCATTGCAAAGTGCCGTGGTGATCATACATATCGCTTCGTCCGATTTGCCTTTAAGCAGCGGATGTTTGCCGTAATCGGTGAGATATTCGCGGTCGGAAGAATCAACGAAATCAAGGCGCAGACGACGATAATAGTCGTTCAGCGTTTTCAGCGTCATCATCTCTTCGGTAAAACCGGAATTCGGATCGTCGGCTTCGCTGAGAAGTATCAGCAAAAGCCCTCGTAAAAGGTTTTGCGCGCCCTGCTCCCACGAGCGGTCGACCTGACTGGTGACGGGCAGCATTTGCGTGGCAAGTTCGCTGACGAGCGAAGAAACTTCCGCTTTTTTCATGTCGCGTCTGACGTCGACATAACGATCGAACGCTTCGCCGGATGGGAAAGCCTTGCCTTCGTATTCGATATAAAAGCCGGTAAACTCGTTGTCCTCGCCGTAAAGCACGAGTCCGTCGCCCGGATGACCGGTGCGCATGATCGCGTCGTTGCCGATCTCGCGAATCCCGACCTGCTTGCGGTAGAGTTCGCCGAGCGGGTTCCATCTGTCGGACAGCGCGAAGTCCTTGAAGTTGAGAACATAGGTTTTGTAACCGTTCTTTTGAAGGTGTTCGGCGTTGTGACTGAAAAGTTCGCCCTTGGGATCGGTTATGAACAGGTTGGGTTTGTTCTTCTGCGACGAAATCGCACGAAGTTGCGGTTCCATGCACCCCGTCGTTTTACCGCTGCCCGTGGTGCCGACGTAGAGTTCGTGGTACTTTGGCATAAAATGATAACGAAGGTCGAGTTTTTTGCGCTCGGCAGGGCTTAGCGCGTTGAACTCCGCGACCGAATACGCCTTGCCTTTTTTGTCGACGTAATCGCCGGCGAACGGATAGCCTTTGACCTCCGTTTCCGGCAAATCCCGGTAAAGTACCGTTTCGACGGATTCGGTGCCGAGAACGTCGGTATACGAGAGTTTATCCGAGTTTTCGAGATATTTCTTGCGATACCCGGCTATCGTTTCTTCGGTGAATGAATTGTACGGCATAACTCCTCCTTAAAATCCGAATCTGACTCTTGTCGCCGGGTTGACGGACGCGTTCGTCACTTCTTTCCACTCGTGTTTCGAGTAGTTGTTGATGAATCCCATTCGTTTATAATAGTCGAGTTCGGGACTGCGGATCGCTTCGACAAACGAAAAATCGACGTTGTACTTCTCGTAAGCGCGAACGACGTCCTGACGAATCGAGGAAATCAACGCATAGACCTCGCGGGCTTTGTCCGAGTATTTATTCGTATCGAACGACGGAATTACCGTACAGCCGGCGTAAAGATAGTCTTTTGAGATCGCCGCGACTTCGGCGTAAACCGCGGCTTTGGCGGTTTCTCCCTTTTCACGGTATACTTCGGCGGCAAGAAGCATGGACGGTATGTCGCCCCAGATCGCGCACTGCATAAGCCGCAGTTCCGCTTTGTCGAGATTTTTCACGGTTCCGATACCGAGGGCGTGAAGTATTCCCGCCTGTCTGACCGCGATGACGTTGCCGCCCGCGCTCGCGACGTTGATCTTCTCGAAACGGATGTTCGCCTGATAGGTCTTGTAATGACGGTAATCGAACCAGCCTTCGCGTATGCCCGCTTCTTTGCCGAGCGCCTGAACGGCGGCAAGCGCGTCGCCCTTTATGTCGAAAAGCGAGTCCATGTCGCCGTACTGACCGTCGGCCCGGCGTGCGGCATACACGACCTGCTGATCGGTGATCTTACCGAGGCGCGAGAGTTCGTCGAGTATAACGTGCTCGCACTCCGCCGTGAATTCGTCGGTAAAGTTGTATGCTTTCGCGATGAAACGGATGATTCTTTCGGCATCGGCACGATATTCTTCGGTTTGCGCGTTCGACATTATGGTAGTTGCCAGCACCATGTTGGAGAACGCTTCATAATTTACGAATACGTCTTTTATCATACGATTTTCCTTGTATCGGGTATTTTTTTCTCGGTTTCGGTCACTGCAAAAAACACTGCGTCCGTTTTTTTGTTTTAAGTATATATCAAGAACGAACTGTTGTCAATTTTCTTGCGGCTTTCACTGCAAAATTGTGGGCGTTTTGCGATATTTTTTTGTTTGCGGTCGGTTTATCCGCTCCATGCGGGGGATTCCACGAAAATGCTGGCGCGCCCAGGTCGCAATCATAGATTGCTCCCCGCTTTGGCTAAAAATAGTCCACTGGACTATTTTTACGGTGCTATGCACCGCCGCGTCGCGCCCTGAATGACGTAGGAAAACGAAAACTGCGCGTTATCTTTATAATAGTCTTCCCCCGCTCGGGAGAAGCCAAGAATAACGTCATTACAATCCCTCAGTCGCTGACGCGACGGTTCCCTTTACGAAAAGGAGACTGTTTAAGGCCAAAAATCTCATTTCGCGCATTCCGAATCAATTATCTTATCCACCCGTTCGCCGCCCGGGAAATTACGCGAAAACCGCCTTAACGGATTTTTCCGATAAAGCGGTTTTCCGGTTTCAGATTTGCATGCGGCGATCAGGCTCTGGCGACTACTTCTTTGTTGAAGAAGTCCTTCACGTTGTCGGGCTGAACGGAGAAAAGTTGTCCGTCCACGGTGACGCATACGCCCTGTTCGCACTTGCCGAGGCAGAACGTGCCGGCAAGTTCGACTTTATCTTTGAGACCGTTCTCTTTGATAAGGTAATTAAGTTCGTCGACGACCTGACGCGAGCCTTTGACGTGGCAGGAACTGCCGATACATACGGTGACTTTTAACATTATTTATTCCTCTCTGTGATAAAAAATTTATTTCGTGGTAATGATTGATAAAAGTTCCCGTCAGGCGTTCTCTTTTCCGACGACTTCGGAAACCGCTTTCTTGTCGAGGGCTCTGTTGCGGAAGTAGATCGCAAGCCCTGTCGACACCATGATAAGGTTGAGGATATAGAATCCGAACGCGACGTATTGAAGCCAGGTGAGTCCGCCCATCTCGATCCATTTAAGGATCTTGCTGAGTATGCCGCCGACGTAACCTATGCCGATAAGCGACATAAAAAGCGGGCTGGTGCCCTTTGCCGTGCGCGCTTTGTATGCCCTGACGATATTGAACGGCCAGGACGCGCCGAAGCAGATGACCATTACGATTTCAAAAATCGTTGCAAAAGTTTCTAACATTTATTTTACCTCTATAAAAATTGATTTCCTGTTCTTTACATATCCTTGCGGCGGTAGTCGGGCAGGATTTGCGGAGAAAGAACGGTAGGCGCGATGCCTGCCTCTTTGAGTTCCTTGTTAAACGCGCGGACGTGCGAAAGCGTGAGTATGCCCGTCTTTTTTACGGACTTGACGCGCTCGGCAGCCGCCGCGCCGGCATCACGACCGAACACGATGACGTCGAGGAGCGAGTTGCCCATCAGTCTGTTTCTGCCGTGGATACCGCCCACCGCTTCGCCCGCTACGAACAGGTTACCCACCGCCGTTTCGCAGTTGCCGTCGACATCGATGCCGCCGTTCTGGTAATGGAGCGTGGGGTAAACGAGGATCGGTTCCTTTCTGATGTCGATGCCGTATTTTGCGAACATGCGCATCATGGCGGGGATTCTCTTCTCTATCGTGCCTTCGCCGCCGATCGTTTCGATCATGGGCGTGTCAAGCCACACTCCCTCGCCGTCGGTGGTCTTGACCGAGTTGCCGCGCTTGCGGCACTCGCGGATAATGGATGCTGCGGTGACGTCGCGCGTTTCGAGCGAGTACACGAACGGTTCGCCGTTCTTGTTGACGAGCTGCGCGCCCAGCGAGCGGACCTTTTCGGTGACGAGCGCGCCGAAGATCTGCGTGGGTTCGGCGACTCCCGTCGGGTGGTACTGGAGCGTGTCCGCGTAAAGGAGTTTTGCGCCTGCGCGATACGCCAGGATAAGTCCGTCGGCGGTTGCGCCGTAATGGTTGGACGTGGGGAAACCCTGATAATGCAGTCTGCCCGCGCCGCCCGTCGCGATGATGACGGTCTTTGCTTTGGCAACGAGAATTTCCTCGGTTTCCATATTAAGGAGTACCGCACCCGCGGCGTTACCGCCATTGTCCTTTATTATCTCGATCGCCGCGGTGAAGTCGACGACGGGAATCTTGCGGTTAAGCACTTCGTCGCGGAGCGTGCGCATGATTTCCGCGCCGGAATAGTCCTTGCAGGCGTGCATTCTCTTTCTGGAAGTACCGCCGCCGTGCGTGGTGATCATGTTGCCGTGCTCGTCTTTATCGAACATAACGCCGAGATCCGACAGCCATTTGATAGCGTCGGGGGCTTCGTAAACTAGTTTTTTCAGAAGCACGGGTTTTGCCGCGAAATGTCCGCCGCCGAACGCGTCGAGATAGTGGATCGCGGGGCTGTCGTTTTCCTTGTCCGCCGCCTGAATACCGCCTTCCGCCATCATGGTGTTTGCGTCGCCTATGCGGAGTTTGGTGACGATCATGACGTTTGCGCCGGCGTTGTGAGCGGTGATTGCCGCGCTGGATCCCGCGCCGCCGCCGCCGATAACGAGTACGTCCACGTCATAGTCGGGGTGACTCAGGTCGATTTTCTTGCCGGTGACGCGCGACTTGCCCTGAAGCAGCGCGGCAAGTTCGTGAAGCACTTTATCGCCCTTGTTGGGACCGACTTTCAGCGTTTCGTAAGCCGATTCGATATAGTCGGGATGATTTTCTTTAAGTACCGCGTCCTTTTCGTCGGCGGTCATACGGGGATAGAGATTGTTGAGTCGCTCGCTTCTGGTCGCTTCCACGCGCTTTATAGAAGCCGCTTGTTCGTCCGTGTAATTATACATTTTCGTTCCTCCTTATTTCTCTATGTCGCGATGATTGTACAGTTCTTTCATCTCGTCGATCGGCTTAGACATGATATCTTCCATGAGTTTCACGAAGTCGCCGTTGTTGATTTCCGCGACGCGCTTGTTGAGGTGTTCGCATTCGGGCGCGACGTACTTGCCGTAAAGTCTACGGGCAAGTTCCGCTACCTGCGGATGGGAAATACCCGCGGGGCAACGCGACGAGCAAACGCCGCACATTACGCAGTCGAAACTCTCGTCGGCGCACTTTTTGAATTCGCCGCGCTGAGCGTAGGCGATATACTGCATGACGTTGAGTCCCTGCGTGCAGGATTTGGTGCAGGCGTTGCAGCCGATGCAACTGTAAATCTCGGGATAAAGCTGCATCATTATCTGCTCGGTGGGCTTGATCTTTTCGATGTCGTAGACTTGCTTTACGAGCGGGAAGAACGGGAGCGTAGCGACGTACATGCCCTCTTCTACCTGCTGCTGGCAGGCAAGGCAGGTTTTTAGTTCCTGCTGACCTTTTATGCGGTAAATGGTAGCGCACGCGCCGCAAAAGCCGTTTCGGCAACCGCAGCCGCGCACGAGTTTGTAGCCGGCGTACTCCATCGCTTTCATGATGGTGAGCGATGCCGGTACTTCATACTTTTTACCGAAGAAATAAACGTTTACTTTGTTCTCCATAATCGTTACCTCTTAATATTCGTCGGGGAGTTCGTCGAGCTGATCCATTCTGAACACGGGACCGTCTTTGCAAACGAACTTGTCGCCCACGTTACATCTGCCGCACTTGCCGATACCGCACTTCATTCTCAGTTCCAGCGTAGTGTATACGCGCGTCTTTGAAAAGCCGAGTTCCAGTAGCCCCGCCAGCGTGAACTTGATCATGATCGGCGGGCCGCAAAGCACCGCGGTCATGCCGGGATCGAGTCCCAGTTCCTTGACAAATGCGGGCACGAAACCTACGTGTCCGTCCCAGCCTTCCTGCGGGCGGTCGATCGTAAGATATACCTCGAAGTTCGGTTCGTTCATCCATTCGGTGCGGATCTCCTCGATATCGACGAGATCGTCCTTGCTTCTCGCGCCGTAGACTACGACGACTTTGCCGTAGTTCCTGCGGTAATGGCGGACATAGTTGATGACGCTGCGGAGCGGCGCCAGACCGATACCGCCGGCGATGAACAAAAGGTCTTTACCCTTGAAGTCCTCTTCTACCGGGAAATTCTTGCCGTACGGTCCGCGGACGGTGATTTCCTGACCGACTTCTATCGAGTGGATAACGTCCGTCACGCAACCGCATTTCTTTATGGAAAACTCCATAAATTCTTCGTTGGTCGGCGAGGAAGTGATGGAAAACATACACTCGCCCACGCCCGGGATCGAAACCATGGCGCACTGTCCGGGAAGATGCTCGAACAGTTTTTTGCCGTCGCGCCCCACAACTCTGAACGTCTTGACGTCGGCGGTGTCCTTTCTTATATCGGTGACTACGCCGATGCGGGGAATAAGATTTTCGTTTATCATTTGTTGCCGCCCCCTAATTTTTTAATTACTTTGACGATATTGAGGTGCTGCGGGCATTTTACCACGCATCTGCCGCAACCCACGCACGAGTAATCGCCGTACTGCGACGGGTAATACACGAGTTTGTGCATGAAACGCTGACGGTAACGCTGGAGTTGCGTGGTGCGCGGGTTCGCCGCCGCCATCTGCGTGAAGTCGGAATACATGCAAGAATCCCAGCAACGGAAACGAATAATGTCCTTATTCGTCCTGAAGTCGCGTATATCGAAACACTGGCAGGTCGGGCATACGAACGTACACGTTCCGCAACCTAAGCACGCTTCGGACAGTTCTTTCCACTCGGGCGCGTCGAAAAGTTCGTTAAGGTTTTCGTGTTTGAATCTTGAAATATCGAGGTGGCTGTACGGAAGTTTTTCGATAACCTCGCGGGTATTCTTCTGCATCTCCTCCACCGGCTTTTCGTCTGCGTCGGTAAGAAGCGAAGAAACTTCACCGAGAGCCTTTTCGCCCTTTTCGGTGTTTGCGCGAAGGTACAGTGCGTCGTCCGCTTTCCACATGGTTACGTCGCCGGCGGGATTTGCCGCGTCAATGCCGAATACCTTGCAGAAGCAACTTTCCTGCGGTTTGCCGCAAGCGAGCGCGAAGATCACGGCGGCATCGCGGCGGGACTTGTAGTAAGTGTCCACGGGATCGCCGAGGAACACGTTGTCGAGGATCCCGAACGCTTTTAGGTCGCACGCGCGAACTCCGAAGATGGCAAAAGGCGCTTTGTCCTCTCTCACGTCGATAATGTCGATTTTCTTACCATCGGTGCGGAACTTCATCATGTTCTCGCTCTGCGGGAAGAACGCGTCCTTGGGGGATTTTACGGTTTTGAGCGTATCGATATCGACCGGGTTTACGCCGTCGTACCAACCGTAGTTGGTTTCGCCCGCTTTTTTGAGCGGGATATACAACGGCATTTTCCCGGCAAGAGACGCGTAAAACTTGTTAAGATCGGAAGTAATAACTTTTTTCATATTATTTGCCCTCCGTCATGCGGAAAATTTCGCTCGGTTCGACGTCGCCGGGGGTATACTCGGTGAGCGGGGTTTTGCCTTCCGCCGTCTCGCCTGCCTGAAACTCGCCGTAAACCGCGTCGATGTCTTTTATAAACTTTCTGTTGAGAAGGTGAAGCGGAATATGTTGCGGGCAAACTCTGGAACATTCGCCGCAATCGGTGCATCTGCCCGCGACGTGGAACGCGCGGATAACGTGGTAGAGTTGCTCTTCAAAACTCACGTCGTTTGCTTTCGCGGCGACTCCGGATTTCGGGTTGTCGAACACGCACTTTCGGCACGTGCAAGCCGGGCAGACGTTTCTGCACGCGTTGCAGCGAATGCACTTGCTCAGTTCGTTTCTCCAAAATTCGTAACGCTGGGCGGCGGTCATACTTTCCAGTTCGCGCACTTTCGAGAAACGGTCGTTCCTGATTTCGGGTTCGTTGTAAACGATGATCGTTTCGTCGGTGGCCACGTGCTTTTTGCCTTTGCAGGTCGCGCACTTGTCGAGCAGGACTTCGGCGCGTTTCGCGGAAGCATCGCCGTAAATCGTGGTGAATTTCACGTCCTCGCCGTCGTAGTTTTCGCTCGTAACGCCGCTTATACCCTTTTGTTCTAATTTGTAATTATCTAATTTTCCTCTGCACTCAACGCCCACGACGTAAACTTTGTCGCGGTCGACGCGGTGTTCTTTCACGAGTTCGTTGAAGCTGTAACTGTCGCAGGGTTTCAGGAAAACCGCGACCTTACCGTCGCCCTTCGCGATCTCGATAAGGTATTTCGAGAGGTTCGCGCCGCAATAGTCGTCGTACACGAGTTCGGTAAGGCTATCGACGCTGTCGAACGTTGCGGGACTGGGATCGTAGGCAAACTCGCCCTTCTTCCAGGCGACGACCTTGTTCACAGCACCGGAAGCAAGCAGTTCTTTCGCTTTTTCGAGGACTTTATTCTGTAATTCCTGCATGGTTTAATCCTCCTTGACGCGAAGGTCCGACAGGCGTTTGTTTTCGCCGAGTTCGGTTACGGTTTTTACGAAGTCGTTCATGACCGCGG
This sequence comes from uncultured Clostridia bacterium, assembly GCA_934277845.1. Classification (GTDB taxonomy): domain Bacteria; phylum Bacillota; class Clostridia; order Christensenellales; family Pumilibacteraceae; genus UBA10677. The sequence goes on along the minus strand of CAKQVV010000006.1, from coordinate 7,603 downwards.
AGAATTTCGCGCCTTCGGCGGCGGAAACCCACTCCACTCTCGTGCGCTCTTTCTCGATGCCCAGGTAGTCGAGGAAGCTGAACAGCATTGCCATTCTTCTTCTCGTGTAGTAGTTGCCGGTGACGTAATGACAGTCGCCGGGGTGGCAACCGCAGAGAATCACGCCGTCCGCGCCGCGCTGAAACGCTTTGAGTACGAACATTGGGTTAACTCTGCACGAGCAAGGCACGCGCACGATCTTTACGTTTGCGGGATATGACAGTCTGCTCGATCCGGCAAGATCCGCGCCGGCATAGGAACACCAGTTGCAGCAAAAAGCCACGATGTTCGGCACGAATTCTTTGTTTTCGTTTTCGATTATCTCTTGCATATCGCTTCGACCTCCGACATAATCTGGGATGAACTGAATCCGCTGAGATCCATTGCTCCCGAGGGGCAAGTGACGGTACACGCGCCGCAACCCTGACATACTGCGGGGTTGACGGAAGCGACACGGCGGGTTTCGGTCTTGCCGCCGCCGATACGGAATTCCTTATCGACATAAGTGATCGCGCCGTAAGCGCACACGTTGGCGCACTGCGAGCAGCCGTTGCACATCTGTTCGTCGGTGTGAGCGACGCACGGGTTGGTTTTGAGATGATCCTTGACGAGAAGCCCTATTACCTTTGCCGCGCATGCCGAAGCCTGCGAAACGGTTTCCGGAATGTCTTTCGGTCCCTGGCACACGCCCGCGAGGTACACGCCTGCGGTCGGGCTTTCTACGGGGCGAAGTTTCGGGTGGGATTCGTTGAGGAAGTTGTTGGTGTCGATGCTGGCAGTAAGAAGCGTGGCGATCTTTCTCACGCTCGGCTCCGGCTCGATGGCGGCAGCGAGCACGACGAGGTCGGACGGGATCACGACCTGTTCGTTATTGATAAGATCGCTGCCCTGTACCATGAGTTTGCCGTTCTCGTTGTAGACTTTCCCGACCATGCCTTTTATATAGTCCACGCCGTACTGTTCCACCGCTCTGCGGTAAAACTCGTCATAGTTCTTGCCGGGGGTGCGCACGTCGATATAGAAAACGTGTACTTCGGTGTCGGGGTATTTTTCGCGGATAAGCATCGCGTGCTTTGCCGTGTACATACAGCAGATCTTGCTGCAATAGGGTTTGCCGCAGCCGGACACGTCGCGCGAGCCTACGCACTGAATAAAGGTGATAACCTTCGGGTGCGTATTGTCGCTGGGACGAAGAAGCACGCCGCTTGTGGGGCCTGCCGCGTTCATAAGACGTTCGAGTTCGAGCGAAGTGATGACGTCCTTGTTGTCCGCATAGCCGTATTCGTCGAAGTTGTCGAGTTTGATCGGGCGGAAACCGGTCGCGACCACAATCGCGCCGTACTCGCGCTCGACGAACTCGTCCTGCATTTCGTAATTGATTGCGCCCGCGCCGCACACCTTGCTGCAAAGACCGCATTTGCCGGTCTTGAGTTTAATGCATTGCTCGGGATCGATAACCGCGACGTTGGGGATAGCCTGCGCGAACGGGATATAGATCGCCGTGCGGTTATTGAGGTTCATGTTGAACTCGTTAAGTCCTTTCTTCGACGGGCATTTTTCCATGCACGCCTTGCAACCCGTACACTTGGTTTCGTCGACGTAACGCGCTTTTCTTCTGATCTTGACCTTGAAGTTTCCGACGAAACCTTTGACTTCCTCGATCTCCGAATACGACAAAATGTCGATCTTGTCGCTTTGGGCGCAATCGACCATTTTCGGTGTTAAAATACACGCCGAACAGTCAAGCGTGGGGAACGTCTTGTCGAGCTGAGCCATTCTGCCGCCGATGGTGGCGTTCTTTTCCACGATGTCGACGGGGAAACCCGCTTCGGCGATGTCGAGCGCGGCTTGTATGCCCGCGATACCGCCGCCGATGACGAGCGCGCGCTTGACTACCGGGCTTTCGCCTGCGGTAAGCGGCGCGTCGAGGCGTACTTTCGCGATCGCGGTGCGAACGAGGATAAGCGCTTTTTCGGTCGCTTCTTCCTTGTCCTTGTGAATCCACGAGCATTGCTCGCGAATATTAGCCACTTCTACCATGTAGGGGTTAAGTCCTTCTGCTTCGGCGGCTTTGCGGAAAGTCGCTTCGTGCATTCTCGGGGAGCACGAGCCGATGACTACGCCGGTAAGTCCGTATTCGCGGATCGCGTTGCGGATAAGCTGCTGTCCGTTTTCCGAACACATATACTGATAATCGGCGGAATACACGACTCCCGGCTCGGCTTTGATGAGCGCGCTGAGTCGTTGTACGTCCACCGTTGCGGCGATGTTGCTGCCGCACCAACAAATAAATACTCCGATTCTCTGCATAATCCTTTCTCTCGCTTATTTGCTATACTTTCTGTATGCGCTGACTATCAACTGCTGGGGTATGAACTCGTCCACGACGGCGGGAATATCCTCCGCTTTCAGACCGTTGCCGCCCTGCGCTCTTATCACGGTGTCGCGCACCGCTTCGATAACGCCTTGCGGCGCGACACCTCTGGGGCAACGCTCGACGCACGCCATGCACGACAGACAATGCCAGATCGCGTTGCTCTTTAATAGTCTGTCGAACTTGCCCGTCGCCACGAACGTGACGAATTGATGGGGCTTTATATCCATATCCTTGTATGCCGGGCAACGCCCCGAGCATTTGCCGCATTTCATGCACTTTCTCACGTCGGTGCCGGAAATGCGCAATACGTTTTCTATTCTCTCGTCCATTATTCTTTCACTCCCAGCGCTTCCGCGAGAAGTTCGGTAAAGTACGTGACTTTTACCGCTCCCCCGCCGTTATGAACAAGGTTATACTGACACAGCGGGCAAGCCGTGACGACTTCTTCCGCGCCTTTCTCTTTTGCGCTGCCAAGTACCGTCTTGCTGCGTTTTGCCGGCAGGTCCGGATCTTTAAGCCCGACGTACGCGCCGCAACACTCGTTGCGCATGGGATATTTCACGGGCTGACCGCCGATAGCCGCGATAAAATCCTCGATAATCGTGGGATTTTCGGGGTTGTCGAACGCCATTACCTTGCTCGGGCGAAGGAGCAGACAGCCGTAATACGCGCCGATCTTGCGGTTTACGGGGTTTACTACGCGCTTTTTTATCTCGTCGAAGCCCACTTCGTCACGGAGCATTTCCAGGTAATGGATAACCTGCGTTTCGCCGCCGTAAGGCTCGTCGAGTTTAAGGTAGTTGTTCGCTTTCGTGCGGATATCCGCGTCATTTTCCATATCGAAGTTGACGCGCTTTATTACGTTGTGGCAAGCCGAGCAAAGCGTGAGCAGTTTGCCGCCGTTATGCCGGGCATAATCGAGCGCGCGCACTGCGGACAGTTTGGTCGCTATCTCGTCGCGCGCGGTGGGATAAACCGCGCCGCAACACTGCCAGTTTTCGATTTCTTCCATTTCCACTCCGAGCGCGGCGGCGGAAGCCCTTGCGTACCGGTCAAGGTCCTTCGCCTGCGTCTTTAAGGTGCAGCCGGGATAATAACAAATTTTCATCGGTCGTTGTTTCCTCGTTGTCGCGGACGTTTCGGTCCGCATGATCGCGGCAAGCCGCTTATTGCCGATTGTTTTTACTTGTTTTCTTTATGTTCGTGCGGGTAAGCCATCGCTTCGGGTCTGAAAACTTCGTCGAAACGTTCCGCCGTAAGGAAACCGAGAGCCACGCACGCTTCTTTCAGCGAGATATTTTCTTTGTAGGCTTTCTTTGCCGTTTTAGCCGCGTTTTCGTAACCGATATACGGATTGAGCGCGGTGACGAGCATGAGCGAGTTGTGCAGGTTGTGCGCCATTTTTTCCTTGTTCGCGCGTATTCCCGTCACGCAGTTCTTTTCAAACGAAGTGATGCCGTCGGCGAGAAGGCGTGCGGACTGGAGAAAGTTGTAGATAATGACGGGCATGAACACGTTGAGTTCGAAGTTGCCCTGCGACGCGCCCATGGATACCGCTACGTCGTTTGCCATTACCTGCACCGCTACCATGGTCATGGATTCGCACTGCGTGGGGTTGACCTTGCCGGGCATGATGGACGAGCCGGGCTCGTTCTCGGGGATAAAGATTTCTCCCAGACCGTCGCGGGGACCCGAAGCCAGCCAGCGCACGTCGTTGGCAATCTTCATGAGGTTGCAGGCGAGCGCTTTCATCGCGCCGTGAGCGAACACGAGCGCGTCTTTAGACGTGAGCGCGTGATACTTGTTGGGCGCGGTGGTAAAATCCTTGCCGGTGATGACGCCGACTTCATGGGCGACTTCTTCGTCAAAGCCGTCGGGAGCGTTGAGCCCCGTGCCTACCGCCGTGCCGCCGAGCGCGAGTTCTTTCAGTCCCGGAAGCGTAAGTTTAATCTGCGCCTCGGTCTTTTCGATCATCGCCCGCCAGCCGCTGATTTCCTGCGAAAACGCAATGGGAACGGCGTCCTGAAGGTGCGTTCTGCCGCTCTTGACGATGCCCTCGTTCTCTTTTTCGAGACGAGCAAATGTCGCGGCGAGTTTCTCCATTGCGGGGAACAGTTTGTCCTCGATGACGGTCACTGCGGCAATGTGCATTGCGGTCGGGAACGTATCGTTGGAACTCTGGCTCTTATTTATATCGTCGTTGGGGTGAAGAAGTTTCTTGCCCGCGATCTCGTTGCCGCGGTTTGCGATGACTTCGTTGGCGTTCATGTTCGACTGCGTGCCGCTGCCGGTCTGCCAGACTACGAGCGGAAAATGCTCGTTGAGTTTGCCATCGATCACTTCGTCGCAAGCCTCGATGATTACGTCGAGTTTTTCGGCGGAAAGTTTACCGAGGTTATAGTTTGCGATCGCCGCGGCTTTTTTTAATATACCGAACGCGTGCGTGATCTCGCGCGGCATGATTTCGCCGCCGATGCGGAAGTTCTCGTGGCTTCTCTCCGTCTGCGCCGCCCAGTATTTGTCGGCGGGGACTTTGACTTCGCCCATCGTGTCTTTTTCTATGCGATATTCCATTTTCGATAACTCCGTCAGTTTTTCCAGTCTATCTGACCGATGATTTCTTTCAGTACGTCCGCGCTGTGACGCAATTTTTCGAGTTCTTCGGTGGTAAGCACGGGATTGATCTTGCCGTTGATGCCGTTTCTGCCGACGATGTTGAGCGTGCTGAGGCACACGTCCTCGATACCGTACTCGCCGTGCATCATGCTGGAAACCGTGAGGACGGTGTTGGATCCGTCGAGAACGGCTTTGACGATGTAGCACACGGTGGAAGCGATCGCATAGAAAGTCGCGCCCTTACGCGAAATGACTCTCGCGCCGGATTCGCGGACGTACTTCTCGATCTCGGGAATATCGATCTGAGCGGTGATGATGTTGTTTCTCTCCACTTCTTTCTGGTAGTCCTCGACGTGCATGCCGGCTATGCGGGCAAGCGACCAGGGCGAAAAACCGGAATCGCCGTGCTCTCCGAACATGTAGGCGTGGATATTGCCCACTTCGAGTCCGCAGTACTCGGCGATACGCGCGCGAAGTCTTGCGGTGTCGATGATCGCGCCCGAACCGATGATGCGGCTTTCCGGAATACCGGACAGGCGGCAGAACGAATAAGTAAGAATATCGACGGGGTTGGATACCATTATGTAAACCGCGTCGGGAGCGTATTTCGTAATCTCGGGGATAATGGACTTCTGGATCGCGATGTTGGTGTTGATGAGTTCCAGTCTGGACTGACCGGGCTTACGGGCGATACCGGAAGTAATGACTACGATGTTCGAGTCCTTCGCGTCCTCATAAGTACCTGCGTAAACTTTGCATGCGCTGTCATAGGCAAGCCCCTGACGAATGTCCAGCGCTTCTCCCAAGGCGCGTTCGCCGTTGATGTCGATGATGACGATCTCGGACGCAAGTCCTCTGCAAGTGAGCGAGTACGCAATGGTCGAGCCCACTCTCCCGCTGCCGATAATGGTAATCTTATTCATACGTTCTCTCTTAGCCTCCTTTGTGGCTGAAAAAATTTGTTTACTTGTTTCCGACAGATTGCTTTTTCGGGCTTTTCATGGCAACAAAAAATCGCCGCTCATCGGCAGCCCCCGCAATCTCACCAGTATATTATATATTTTCTTGTCGCATTTTGGCAAGTATTTGCGTATATTTTTATCGATTTAATTTCTTGAAAATTTTGTGAAGTCGCGCTTTTTATCTTTTTCGCCGTTCTGTATAATACCGGGGATAATATCGGACGACGAAAATCGGCCGCCTGAAAACCGCCGGGGATCGTTCCCTGCGGCGGTTTCCGGTTATATTCAATCTTCTGCCGTTGGTGGCGTTTTCGCGGCATTGTAATCGTCGAGAAAACTATGTTTCTCTCCGTCTTTTTTATAGGCGATTATCGTTTCGAGGCTGATGTTTTCGACGCTCTTGAAAATACACTTTTCCACGTTGGGATTCGTCTTTTTCAGCGTGCGGATAAGTTCTTTCGTTTCCTGTCGCTTCGAGTGGTTCTGACCGTTGTTGCAGGTCGTGCAGGTGTCGGTAAAGCGGCAGGCGCACTGAATGAAATGCAGGTCGTTGTAGTCGCGCCAAGCCTTTATATCGTCCTCGCGGATAAAATACATGGGGCGGATAAGTTCCATGCCCTCGAAGTTGGTGCTGTGCAGTTTTGGCATCATGGTCTGAATCTGCGCGCCGTACAGCATGCCCATGAGTATGGTTTCGATAACGTCGTCGTAGTGGTGACCGAGCGCGATCTTGTTGCAGCCGAGCGATTTCGCGAAGTTATACAGATACCCTCTTCTCATTCTCGCGCAAAGGTAGCACGGGGACTTTTCCACGGAATACACCGACTCGAAAATGTTTGACTCGAAGATCTCGATCGGCACGTTCAGCCGCCGCGCGTTCTCTTCGATGACGCGGCGGTTTTCGGCATTGTATCCGGGATCCATGACGAGAAATTTCAGATCGAAATTCACGTTGCTATAGCGGTGCAGTTCCTGAAAAAGTTTCGCCATGAGCATAGAATCTTTGCCGCCCGAAACGCACACCGCCACGCGGTCGCCTTCGCCGACGAGTTTATACTCTTTGAGCGCGCGGATAAACGGACTCATCAGCGACACGCGGAACTTTTTGCGTATACTCCGCTCGACGCGCTCGCAAACCGTATTGTCGTCGGCTTGCTTTGCCATGACCAGCCGCAGCCACGCGGCGTAACCTCCGCGCAAACTGTACGCGTCGAAACCGTGTTCGCGCATAATTCCCACGGGTTCGAGGCTGAATTCGCCGTGGGCGCAACAGACCGCGATTTTCTTGTTCGCGGTCTTGTCGGTCGGCTTCATCGCGACCAGTTCTTCTTCGGTCGCGGACAACGAGCCGGGGATCAGTCCGTAGGCGCGGTCGGACGCCGCGCGCATGTCGTAAATGACGTAGTCGGCGGCATTTTCCGTCAGTTCTTCGGCTGTGATTTCTATATTTTCTTCGTTAAGATTATCGGTCATTTTTTATATCCTACGAGATCTTTCACTACTTCGCCGGCGATGATAAGTCCCGCGACTCCCGGGACGAACGCGCAACTTGCGGGAGTCTGCCTTTTTGAGCATACTTCGCTTTGCGGCTGAAAATGCGGCGTTATCG